>NZ_JBIVQL010000019.1:0-50743 GCF_044755105.1 Arthrobacter sp. NPDC092385 | reverse complement strand
TACCAGCGCTAACCCAGCCGACACCCCGAACCTAGGCTCACAACACTCTGAACCCGGTGGTACTCGCAGGCCTCAAATACACCGGCTCACCAGCAGCGGTCCGGAGAGGGGCTGATCCCTCCTCTTCGTACTCGCTGACGCGACCCGTTCGAACGCTGCCGCCAACCGACAGGACGCGTTGCTCTTCGGCGGCCGGGTTCTCCTACGTGTAGGTGGAGACGACGGATGAATCCATGGCGCAGTATTGAGCGAGATGCTAGCGAAAATCGTCGGGTAGTGCAGGTTCCGCAGCGAGAAGCCGGTCAGGCCGGGGAACGTACTTCGGAGATCGGATGCCAGCCGGACGATGAGCCTGCTCCCCCAATATCCTGCTCCTGGCGCCAGCATGTCGCGGAGGGATTCGATGACCTGAACTTCCCTGCCATGCCGCTGATCATCGTCCTGATGGCTCGTGACCGGGCCAGGGCTACTGCTTCGCCGGCACGGCGCCAGCCCGGAGATGTCGCTGTCATCCACCGAATCCTCCTACGCGGCCTTCCGCAGAGGCGGGCTGATAAGGACATGACGTCGCCTGGCGCGGCGACTCTTCGGCGTTCCGCAGCGTCCACCCCGGCAGACAGGGCATTCCGCCCGCGATTCCGTGAAGAAGGTCGAGAACGGACAGCTGCCGCCTCACCGGACGACGACGACGTTGCCTCGGGCGTGGTGCAGGACGGCATGGACAGTGGACCCGAGTCGTACCCCCAGGGTGTTCTTCCCCTTGGCGCCCATGACGACGACGGCGGCGTTCTGGGCCCGCTCGACGATGAGTCCCGGGATGGATGGGGCGACGACGAGGTCGTGGGTCACGGCAAGGCCGGGGTACTCGGACAGAAGTGCGGAGGCCCGTTGCAGGATCTCCTCCCCATCCTCGGCCACCGGGCCGGCAGGTGCGTGCGTGCTGTGCGGCCGGACGTGCAGGAGCCGCAGTGACTTCCGCAGCGTTGTCGCGAGGTCAGCCGCCACCCCTACGGCTCGATCGCTCTCCGGAGATCCATCGACGGCGACCAGGACGGTGTCGTGGACGGGGCGGGCATCACGAACGACGATGATGGGGCACGAAGCGCTGGAGGCGAGGTGGAAGCTCACCGACCCGATCAGCAAGCCCGCGAAGCCGCCGAGTCCCCGGGTCCCGGTGACCAGGAGGGAAGCTTCTTCGGACAGCGCGGTGAGGCTACCGGAGGGCAGGCCGACGACGAGTCGATCGCGTACGTCGAGGCCCTCTTCGGATCGGACGGCGATCTCGTGTCCCTCTGCCAGGATCTTCTGGGCTTGCCGGCGCAGTCCACTGTCCTCGATTCCCGTGACGCGGCCCAGCTTCTCCGTGAAGTAGGGCCATATCCAGCAGTGGACGACGACGAGCGGCAGTTCGGCTGCCGCGGCATAGCGGGCAGCCCATAGAACCGCCCGCTTCGAGTCGTCCGAGCCGTCGTATCCGACGAACACGGGTTTGCGCTGGACGGGGTTCGTAGTGCGCCCGGTGCCGGTGGTCATGCCGGAACGGTGAGGGGCTGCGTGGCGGAGGGCTCGCCCTCGGGCAGCTGGAGCGTGCCGTGCGCGATGAGCACCGGGCAGGCGGAGCGCTCAGCGACGGCGGAACTGACCGAACCGAGCAGCAGTCCGACGAAACCGCCGTGCCCCCGGGAACCGACCACGACCATCGACGCCTTCCTGCTCTCGTCGATGAGGACCTGGGCTGCCGTACCCTTCAGGACCAGGCGCTCGACCGGGCACGGCGGTTCGTCCTTGAACGCGGCGGACAACGCCCGGTCAAGGGCGGCCTCGGCCAACTCGTCGGGATTCCACTCAGTGGGTATGTAGGCACCGAAGCCGACGGAGTACTGCCACACGGTGACCGCCTCGATGACGTCACCGGCAAGGGGAACAAGGTGGGCCGCGAGCTTGAGTGCGGCGATGGATCGGTCCGAGCCGTCGACGCCGACGACGATGACGCGCGGCTTGCGGGGTGAAGGGGTCGTGTCCATGCTCGCGTCCTGCTCCTCGGGTCTCCGGTGAAATCGTGTCCATGCATCGTCCCGGGTACCTGCGTCTGCCGATAGGGCCGAAAGGCCCCGTCATGGGGTGGCCAGAACGCGAACTGTCCTAGCTGGCGCCGTAGCCCGGGGTCCGCCCGGCCAGAGACGGGCCCGGCCCGCCTTGGTCCGCCGGTCCTGGGCCGATCGCCCGCCAGGCTTTGAGGAAGCCGTCGACGACGTCCCAGGCGGCGATGAGAACGAGGGGCGCGATGACGCCCACCATCCAGCCCTCTCCCCCGGCAACATCCGAGCCCAGACCGACCGCCTCGAAGAATGCCCCGTTCAGCAGTCTTCCCTCGGACAACAGGAGTACTGCCGGCGCGGTGAAGGCGATGTTCAGGCAGAGGTTGACGATAGCGGCCGCCCACGACCACCCTCTCGCATAGAGCCACCCTGCGAAGACGCATTCCGCGATGATCAACCCGAGGAACCAGGGAATCCAGAACGACCACAGGGCAGGCTCCAGGAGAGGGATGGGATTCCCGCCCGCATCCCGGACGACCGACGACACCTGCTGCCAGATGATCACTCCCGCGAAGAGCGCGAGGAACACGAGGGACGCCACGAATTCGGCGAGCCGAGCGTGCCGGGACCTGCCGGGCACCTGTGGCAGGTGCTCCGGAGACCACGATGGCCATGTACCGGCAGCAGAGCTTCGCTCGAGGACGACGAACAGGAGCGTGATCCAGAAGGCGATCTGCAGTGCCACCTGGATCGCCGTCGAAAGTGCGCTGCCGATGGCACCTCCGACATCGCCCGTGGCCAGGAGCCCTGTGACGAGGACCACCGCTGCGACGACGGGAACCGCGATCGCGGTGACGGTCTTGAGCAACCGCAGCCAGTCCAGGTAGTACCGCGGACCGATCAGCGTGAGTTGCCGGCCCGTGTAGGCTGCCGCAATCCGCTCCGGGTCACCCAGTTCCATCAGGGCTGCCGATTCCGCGCTAGCCTCCTGGTCGCCGGAGTCCACACGGGCACGAATGTCTTGCTCGATCCGATGGCGGACCTCGCGATCGACGTCGCAGCGCTGGGACTCCGGAACGGTCCGTAGCGCTGCCCACACGTAGCGGTCGGTCAGCGTTGTCATGGCTTATACCCTTCAAGCAGGCAATGGGGCGAGGCGGTAGTACTCCTTGGGCGTGATGCTTCATCGTCGCCCGGGCCGAGTGCCGTGGGGAGGGTCGTTCGGCACTAAATGGTGGGAATTGCTGCGGCCGCACCAGGATCCAAGCCATCTCCACCGCCAGGAACGTGTTGAATAATCAGGTCGTGGACCGGTCATGGAAGCAGGATGTCCTCGGTGAGGGATTCGAACAGCTCGAACTACCCCTGCCCGACAACGCGGTGGCAACCCTCGTCCGGTACACCGCAGCGACGCAACCCGACCCAGACCCCGTGGCCCTGGATGCGGATGTGCTCTATGTCCACGGCTGGTCCGACTACTTCTTCCAGCAGAAACTAGCGCGCTTCTGGCACCGTAACGGCGCGCGGTTCTACGCTCTGGACCTGCACAACTACGGCCGAAGCCTTCGTCCCGGGAACACCCCCGGCTTCGTCACCGACCTTCGGCACTACGACGCGGACCTCGCCGCTGCCCTGACTGCCATGGAACGCGGCCCGGAACGGCCCCTGATCCTGCTGGGACACTCCACCGGCGGCCTGATCCTGAGCTGGTGGGTACACCGCCATCCCGGCGTGGCGAGCGTGCTGATCCTGAACAGCCCCTGGCTCGAATTCCAGGGCGCCGAGCTGGGTCGACGCGCCATTTCACCGCTGGTTCAACTCCGGGCCCGACGCCACCCGCTGGCTCCCCTGCCACTTCAGGATCCGGGCATCTACTCGCGGTCGTTGTCCTCGGAGTTCGGCGGGCAGTGGACCTACAACAAGAGTTGGCGCCCGTACCGCGGGTTCCCTGTCACCAGTGCCTTCCTGAACGCCGTCTTTCAGGCACAGGACGCGGTCGATGCCGGTTTCAGCATCGACGTCCCGGTGCTGACCATGCTCTCGACCCGGGACTATCTCCAGCCCCGCTGGACAGAGACAGCCACCGAAGCGGATGTGGCCCTGAACGTGGACGTCGTGGCGCACCGTGCACTTTCCCTCGGACAGAACGTCACAGTCCTGCGGATATCCAAGGCCGTTCACGACATCTTCCTCTCCCCCGCGCCGGTGAGGAAAAGCGCTTACCGCCAGATGGAACGCTGGCTCGGCGGGTACCTCAGCCACCGGGACTAGCCCGGCAGCCACACCGCGGCCGGGAGGTCGGCCTCGAGACGTTCGACGTCGTCACGGTGGCACAGTTCGGTGGCGGGCGTCATCACGGCCGCGCTTCCGGCGGCGACGGCGGTGCGGAAGGCCGCCTCGGCAGGACGCCCCTGCGCGAGTCGGAGCACGAATCCAGCGAGGAAGCTGTCGCCGGCCCCGACGGTGCTGAGCACCTGCACCGGCGGTACCGGCAATCGGATCACGCCTGACTTCGAGGCAAGCACGGCTCCTGCTCCACCGAGGGTCAGTGCGACGTATTCCGCGGCCCCGGTTGCGACCAGCGCAGAAGCCGCATCCACCTGGCTCTGCGTGCTGTCGAGTACCGTGTCGAAATGCTCCCCCAGTTCCCGCCTGCTGGGTTTGACCAGGAAGACCCCCTCAGCCAGGGCCTGGGTCAGTGCCACTCCGGATGTGTCCACGATGCAGTGGGCGCCTCCCTCATGCACCATGCGGGCGACCCGCGCATAGAAGTCCTCCGGCACCCCCGGTGGGAGGCTACCGCTGGCCACCACGAATCCCCCTGGTGGGACCGACGAGGCAAGAGCGGACAGGCAGGCGCGCCACTCCGCCTCACTGAGCCGTGGACCCTCGAGCACGAAACGGAACTGCTTCCGGGTCGTCGCCTCATCGACGGTGAAGTTCTGGCGGGTACTGCCCTCGATCGGCACAACCAGGCTGGGAACGCGTTCGGCTACGATGAGCCGCCGATAGGCCTCCCCCGTGGCACCGCCTGCAGTGTGCACCGCAAGGGTCTGTCCCCCGAGACGCCGGACGACCCTGGACACATTCACGCCGCCACCTCCCGGGTCGAGGCGACTTGCGCTACAACGCAGCTTATGGACGCTGACGACCTGCTCCGTCGAGGTGCTGACGTCCAACGCCGGGTTCACGGTGAGAGTGAGAATCGGTTTCGAGCGGATCGGCTGAGAGGCTCCCATACGCCCCAGCATAGGAGCGGCGTTCGCTTCACCATCAGGGGCTTCCGGCCCACCCTGGTTGTCTCCGGGATCGCGGCGTTCCCGCGTTCAATGCCTGAAGTGCAAGTACCCGTTCGGTGCTCGGCACTTCTCCCGAGGACACCCGTACGGGATGAGAAGTTGAACCGTTCGCTCGAACCATTGCGGGATGGACCAGTATCTGCTTCACTATTCTGCACGGAGGGGAGTATCCCCTATCCAGCCCATCGTCACTACGGCAGCCCCAGTGCTACCCGGTGGGCAGGCTCCGAGGCGGGCCGGGAGAGACCTCCAGTTGGTTGAGCAACTGACTGGAAGCAGGTACTCCATGAACGTCCCCCTCTGGGTCTGGTTCGCTGTCATCGGGTTCATCGTTCTCATGTTGATCGTGGATCTTGTCGCGCATCGCACAGCCCACGTGATCAGCGTCCGCGAGGCAGCTGCGTGGTCGGCTGTGTGGGTCTTCTTCGGGGTCCTCTTCGGTGTGATCGTGTGGCGGTTCTGGGGTGCCGAGTTCGGGCAGCAGTACTTCGCCGGCTATCTCATCGAGAAGTCCCTCGCCGTGGACAACGTCTTCGTGTGGGCCATCATCTTCACCTTCTTCGCAGTACCCCGCGAGTACCAGCACCGTGTGCTGTTCTTCGGGGTCCTCGGAGCGCTCGTGTTTCGGGGGATCTTCATCGCGGCCGGTGCCGCGATCATCGCCAGCGCCGGCTGGGTCCTCTACCTCTTCGCGGCCTTCCTCCTGTTCACCGGAATCCGGATGCTGCTGCAGCGCGACGAGCACATCGACCCGGCGAAGTCCCGTGCCCTGAAGCTCTTTCGTCGGTACGTACCCATGACGGACGCATTCCACGGCCAGCGGTTCCTCATCCGGAAGAACGGGGTCCTGCTCGCCACTCCCCTGCTCGCCGTCGTCGTCCTGGTGGAAGTCACCGACATCGTCTTCGCCGTCGACTCCATCCCGGCGATCTTCGCCGTCACCGACGAGGTGTTCCTCGTCTTCACCGCCAACGCCTTCGCCATCCTCGGCCTGCGAGCCATGTACTTCCTCCTGGCCGACCTCATCCACCGGTTCGTGTACCTGAAGCTCGGGCTGGCGATCGTCCTGATCTGGGTAGGTATCAAGATGGCCCTGAAGATCGACGTCTACTACATCCCGACCACGGTCTCCCTCGCCATCATCACCACCATCCTCACCGTGTCCGTCGTCGCGAGCCTGAGGGCGACCCGCGGTCAGCAACGCCAGGCGCCGTCCCCGGCAGTGCCGCCCTTCCGCATCGCGGACACGGAGGAGATGGAAGCGCTCGAGCCGGTATGGGGCCGGAAGCGCGTCAGCGCCCGCGGCCGTCCGGATCGCCCGGATCGCCCGGATCGCCCGGGCGACCGGTAGCGGGAGAGCCATGCAACGCGTCGATCCGCCCCGACGAACGGGAGCCTCGAGCAATTTCGAGCTGGCGGCCTGGCTGTTCATGCGGTGGTCCGGGGCACTGCTCCTGGTCCTGATCCTCATCCACCTGTTCGTGAACCTCGTGCTGGGGGACGGTATCCAGGGCATCGACTTCGCCTTTGTCGCAGGCAAGTGGGCGAATCCCTTCTGGCAGTGGTTCGACCTGATCATGCTGTGGTTGGCGATGCTCCACGGAACCAACGGGCTGCGGGTCATCATCAACGACTATGCCGGGACCGCCTCGGCGCGGTTGTGGCTTAAGAGCATCCTGGTGACCTGTTCCGCGGTGATCGTCATGCTGGGCTCGCTCGTGATCTTCACGTTCGACCCCTGCCCCGCAACCACGGGCACGGAGTCGCTCCCGCAGTTCTGTGCGGAACGATGACCAGGAATCCGGATCAGAAGGGCCCGGGTCTCCGCCCGTCTCAGCCGCGGGTGATCGGAAGCTTCTTCGGCGCCTCGGGCTTCGCTGTGCCATCCGGCAGGGGTGTCCGGACCTCCAGCACTCCATCGGTGTACGTCGCCTTGATCTCTTCCTCCTTCACTCCCTCGGGGAGCTGGATGTCGCGCTGGAAGGATCCATAGCGGAACTCGGACCGGAATCGGCCCTTGTCCTTGCGCTCTTCCTTCTCCTGGCGTTCGGCGCGGATCCGCAGGAATGCATTTTCGATGCTCACCTCGATGTCCTTGTCAGGATCGACGCCGGGCATCTCTGCACGAACCACCAACTCCTTCCCATCCACGAATTCCTCGACGCGGATGGCAGCCGGCCCGGGCGAGGAATCGAAGAGGCGCTCCACAGAATCCAGCAGGTCCAGCGGGGACCTCATGGTGGTGTTGAATGGCGAGTTCCTCCGGCTCGACGCGAACGGGGACCATCGCAGCACATCGGACATGACAGGTTCTCCAATCAATAGGTGGCGAAGACCCAGCGCGGGCCGGTGTCCTTCGAGTAGATACCCGTGAAATCAGGACGAACAGGGACGAAAGACCCTGATCCTGCCATGCGGGTTGTTGCCGGCCGCACGAGTAACCGACGCTGTCCGCATCAGGAAAAGCAGGCCTTAAGTCCCTAAACGAGGCCGGCGGCGAGGACTACCCTCGGGTGGACAACACGATCAGGGGCTTGGAATCGGCAAGGCGTCCTGCCGCTCGGGCAGGACTCGGGAACTCGACAACGACACATATCTTCGATCGGCAGTGGAGCTGAAATGGGCAGTGTGGGTTTGCTCTACGTAGGTGCGGTGCTCTTCATCAACGGGCTGATGCTCGTGGGAATCATCCCCGGGAAGTCTGCCGCGATCCTGAACTTCTTCGTGGGAGTCATGCAGGTGGTGTTCCCCACGCTCATCATCCTGCAGGCCGATGGCGACGCTTCGGTCATCTTCGCAGCGGCCGGACTGTACCTCTTCGGTTTCACCTACCTCTACGTCGGCATCCTGCAGGTGACGGGTATCAGCGGTGAGGGACTCGGCTGGTTCTCCCTCTTCGTCGCCGCCTGCGCGGTAGTGATCGGAGTGCTGCAGTTCACCCTCGTGGGCGACCCGGTCTTCGGCGTCATCTGGTTCGTGTGGGCTGTGCTCTGGTTCCTGTTCTTCCTCCTGCTGGGCCTCAACCGGACGTCACTGACGACCATGACGGGATGGTTCACGGTCTTCATCAGCCACCTGACGGGCACCATCCCTGCGTTCCTCCTCCTCCTGGGCCGATTCGAGACCAACACGGCCAACGCGGCCCTTGTCGCAGCCCTGGCAGCCGTCGCACTGGCCGCCGCGTTCTTCCTCGGCCGGAAGGCGATGCGCAGCAGTGCCCAACCCGGGACGGCCGCGCACGTCTCCCCGGCCACCTGACCTCGCCGTCCTGACCAGAGAGCGAACATCCCATGGCCATATACGAGTACAGGTGCCCCGATGATCCCCCGTTCGAGGCAGCCCACCCCATCGGGGAGGCACCGGATACGTCGCCCTGCCCTGCCTGCGGAAGATCTTCCCGCAGGATCATCAGTGCGCCGCATCTGTCCATCGCGAACACCGCGGCCTTCCGACTGATCGATTCCACTCGCCGCAGTGCGTCCGAACCCGACGTCGTGGATACACGCATCCCGGGCTCTCCGCGCCGGGTCCCGCCACATTCGTCAAACCCGTTACATCGGAAACTGCCGCGACCCTGACCACGTGGAAGCGGCACCCTTCTAAGGAGAGAACATGCCCGCAAAGATATTCGCCCTGGACTCCAGCAAGAAGTTCGAGGATCAGGAGAAGATCGGCCACAACCGCTGGCACCCTGACATTCCGCCGGTCGCAACCGTGAAACCCGGCGATTCCTTTCGGGTGGACTGCCGCGAATGGTTCGACGGTGCAATCGTCAACGACGATTCCGCCGAGGACATCCTCAACGCACCACTGCTGACCGTCCACAAGCTCAGCGGACCCTTCGCGGTCGAAGGAGCGAAGCCCGGCGACCTGCTGATCGTCGACATCCTGGACGTCGGACCGATCCCGCAGGAGGACTCGGGCCCCCTGGCCGGGCAGGGCTGGGGCTACACCGGCATCTTCGCACGCAACAACGGCGGTGGCTTCCTCACCGACCAGTTCCCGGATGCCTACAAAGCGATCTGGGACTTCACCGGCCAGGTCGCAACCTCCCGGCACGTCCCCGGCGTCTCCTTCACGGGCCTGATCCATCCCGGCCTGATGGGAACAGCCCCATCCGCCCAGCTGCTGGCGAAGTGGAACAAGCGCGAAGGCGACCTGATAGCCACCAACCCCGACCGGGTTCCCCCTCTTGCGCTTCCGCCGGAGGCGGGACACGCGGTTCTCGGACACCTTCCGCAGTCGGAGTTCGACCGGGTAGCCGGAGAGGCGGCCCGGACTGCGCCACCGCGGGAGAACGGCGGAAATCAGGACATCAAGAACCTGTCCAAGGGCACCCGAATCTTCTACCCCGTGTTCGTGGATGGAGCCAACCTCTCCCTGGGTGACCTGCACTTCTCACAGGGGGACGGAGAGATCACGTTCTGCGGCGCCATCGAGATGGGCGGCTTCATAGACCTGAGGGTAGAGCTGATCAAGGGCGGCATGGACACCTACGGCGTGAGCGAGAATGCCATCTTCATGCCCGGTACCGTAGATCCGCAGTTCAGCCAGTGGCTTGCATTCTCCGGCACCTCCGTGACGCTGGACGGTGAACAGCGCTACCTCGACTCTCACCTGTCCTACCAGCGTGCCTGCCTGCACGCCATCGACTACCTGACCAAATTCGGCTACAGCCCCGAGCAGGCATACGTCATTCTCGGAGCCGTTCCCATCGAAGGCCGTCTCTCCGGCGTGGTGGACATCCCGAACTCCTGTTCCACGGTCTACCTCCCCACGGCTGTCTTCGATGTCGATGTGCGACCGTCCGCTGCCGGGCCACAGAAGGTCGACGCCGGGATCGGGGTGCCGCGCGCCAGCAACCGATAAGACATCTCCGGATCCTCCGGATCAGGAAGCAGCCCCACTGTCCGCGGACGCTTGCTGGTGAACAGTCGCAGACCGCGCTCCAGGAGACCCCCTTCACAACGATGTCGGACGCAGTCGCCCGGTCGCTGTCGGCGAAGTATCTCCATGGAGCCGGCCTCGGCAACGGCCGACCCGCGCCCTGATACGACGCCGAACCGGGTTGCGATTCCTCGTCACCGGTTCCTCGTCAGGGTCGCCGGTTCCTCGTCAGGGAAGGACGAAAGGCCCTACCGTGGAGCGCCGCTGGGAGTCAGCCTTCAGGGAGCAAGACCGTCATCCTGGTCCCGCACAGCACAAAGGAGAAACCTCATGAGCGCCCCCTCCACGTCACGGATTGTTGTAGGAGTCGACGGCTCCGGCCAATCCGTCGAGGCACTGCTGTACGCCCGGAAGCTGGCGCCCGTGTTCGACGCGACAATTCTCGCGGTTGCAGCATGGGACTATCCAGCCGACTATCCCGACTACGTGCCTCTTGGCACGAGCGAATTCGCCGATGCCGCGAGGATCCATCTCGACAAGGCCCTCGCTGCTGCATATGGAGACGACACTCCGGCAGCCCTCGAGAGCACAGTGGTTTTCGCCCACCCCGCCAAAGCCCTCGTCAAGGCGTCGCAGGATTCAGTCCTGCTCATCGTCGGGAGGCGAGGGCACGGGACCTTTCGCGGACTGCTCCTGGGTTCTGTCAGCGCCGGCTGCGTCGCCCACGCTCACTGCCCGGTCCTTGTCGTCCCTCAGGCCGCGGAGGACACAGGCGACTGATCCTCGTGCGATCCGCCCGCCACCCGGTGTCAGCTCCAGACCGCGTCCCTCGGGCATCCAGGGCAGTCTCGTTGCTGCGGTGCCGCAGTTGCGGCGCAGTGGTGACAAAAGACCCTGGAAGGACGGCTGCGTCGGGAAGGACTCCGAGGTGGCACATCTCGAGGAAGGACCGCTGATCGAGCGGTGGATAGCGCACTCGAAGCCGGCCTGCAATCACCCAGCACCTCGGAAATGATCGGAGACAGTCCAGTGAACACAGAGCGACCAGAAACGACACAAGAGCCCGGTGTTCCCCCGAGCAGCATCAGCTCCTCGGCGTCGAAGGAACACCAGCAGCACACTGCTCTCCGGCCGACCGCGGCCGAGCTCAGGCGGCAAGGCGAGCGTCGGCGGGAGGCAGAGCGCAAGCTCGCCCTTCACATCCAGGAGTACCGCAAGACGCATCCCCTCACTTCTACAGGAGATCCCGGGTAGTGCCACCCACAGGAATCCCCGTACGACGGCCGTACCTCTTCGTCGCGGGCATCGTGGCCCTGATCGCCGCGGTCACCCTCCTCTCCGCGGGTTCTGCGGTGGCCCTGCCACAGCTTCCACCGAGAGTGCCGGAGTTCCTCGCAGAACTGATTCTGGCCCTTTCGGCGATCACCCTCCTGGCTGCCCTGCGAGCGTGGAGGAACGTCGGGTTTCGCGCACTGCCCAGGGTGATCGACCTGCGACTGTACTGGATTCCCCTCCTTCCCGTGCTGCCGGGTGTCGCGGCCGCGGTCGTCAGCCTGTCCAGCTCGCGCTTCCAGGATCTGGTCGTCTTTTCGGTTCTAGCCCTCTTCATCGGCTTCGTCGAGGAAGTCTTCTTCCGTGGCCTGATATTGCAGGCTCTCGTTCCTCAAGGGCTCTGGAGGGCAGCCATCGTTTCGTCAGTCCTGTTCGGATTGATGCATTCACTGAACCTGCTGTTCGATGCGGACCCTGCGGCAACCCTGCTCCAGGTCGTCTATGCGACGGCGATGGGTTTCGGGTTCGCTGCCGTAACGCTGCGGACGGGCGTCCTGTGGCCCCTGATCGTGGTCCACACGGTGATCGACTTCACGGGCTTCGCCACCTCCGAGCGGACGGTCAGGACAGACGTGACCCCGACGGACATCGTCATCGGCGTCCTTTACACCGTTGTCTTCGTGGCCTACGGGATCCTCATGATGCGCTCCGTCACCCGTCGGCGGGCGGTCCTGCGAACGCACCCCGTCGAAGCTGATCTTCGGTCGTGAGCGAGCTGATTTCCCCTGCCGATCCGGCCTGGCGCATCTTCCGTCCTTCCTGGCCGGGTCCTTCGAATCGGGACGAAAGGCCCTAGGAGCGAAGCGCCGGTGAGATGCACTGTTCAGGGAGCAAGGTCCCCGTTTCGTGCAACCTCAGAAGGAGAAACGCCGTGAGCACAGCACCCTCGTCGACGATCGTCGTCGGAGTCGATGGATCCGAGCAGTCCGTCGAAGCACTGCGGTACGCCCAGAAGCTCGCTCCCACCTTCGACGCGACGATCTTCGCCGTCACGGCGTGGGACTATCCCGCGGCGGACCCGGGGTTCATGCCGCTCGGCAGCAGCGAGTTCTCGGAAGCCGCCCGCGACCACCTGGACAAGGCTCTCGCTGCCGCGTACGGGGAGGACAGACCTGCCGGCCTCAAGGACACCGTGGTGTTCAACCATCCGGCAAAAGCTCTCGTCAAGGCTTCTGAGGATGCCACCCTGCTCATCGTCGGCCGGCGAGGCCGCGGGACCTTCCGCGGGCTTCTCCTCGGTTCCGTCAGCAGCGCCTGCGTATCCCACGCGCACTGCCCCGTCCTCGTGGTTCGCGAGGCCGCCCACCAGGAGCACAGGGACGCCTGACCTCTCCGACAAGCCCGGACCCGTAACGCCCCGACGGCAGGCGTTCCCATTGTGCTCGACGAAACCGATGAGGCATCGACTGTGGAAAAGCGTAGCGACCAGTGATTCAACCAGTGGTGGAGTTCGACGTCATTATCGCAGGGGGCGGCCTTGCCGGGCGGAGCCTGGCGTATTTCCTGAGCAGAGAGGCCGCTTCGGCCGGACTGAGGATCCTGATCGTGGATGACGCTGCCAGGTATCAGCATCGGTCGATCATCTACTGGCATACCGGTGAGCTGCCGTTGTCCCTGACGCCGGCAGCCACCTACAGGAAACTCGCGGTCGATACAGAAGCGGGTCAGCGCGTCCTGCCGCTCGAACGCCACACCTTGTGCCTCACCTCGTCCCGGCGGATCTTCGCGACCCTCGACGAGGTTCTTGACGCCAATCCTCGTATCACCCGCCTTGACGCCCATATCGCGCTCATCCGGACAGAAGAGGACAAGGTGGTGGTGACGCTTTCCGACGGCCGGCGATTCGACGCAGCGTACTGTTTCGACAGCACCTCCCCACCACCTGGCGTGCATGCGCCACTGCTCATGTCAGGCGAGATACGACGGGTGCGCACTTCACACGAGACCTTCGACCCCTCGGTTGCCACCTTCATCGACTTCCGGAACGGCGACCACGAGCCGGTCCACTTCCACTGCGTCCTTCCCCTCTCGACGCGGGAAGCCTTCGTCGAGGTCACCCGGATCACGCAGGGCCAGGATCCGACGTCGGACTGGTCCTTCGAAGAAGCAACACAGGAGTATCTCCGCAGCATCTGGGAGGTGGCGGATTTTTCCACCGTGGCTGTTCAGAGGGGCACCATCCCCCTGGGCCTGCCGCGCCAGGCCTCCCGCGGCCGCCACCTCTACATCGGCACTGCATCAGGGGCGGTCAAGGCCACCACCGGGTATGGTTTCACCCGCATCCTCCAGCAGTCCGAGCGTATTGCTTCGTCACTGGCCACGGCCGGGGTGCCGACAGTCCCCCGCCCGCCGCTCCGATTCGGCTGGTACGACAAGCCTGTGCTCAACATGTGGAAGCATCACCCGGAATCGGCCGTGCAGTTCATGCAGGCCGCCTTCAGGTCACACGACGCGGACCTCATTCTTGATTTCCTCGACGAAGGCACCACACCCCTCCAGGAGCGGGGACTGCTCGGCTCCATGCCGGTCCGGATGCTCCTCGATCCCCGTCTCTGGCTGTAACGATCGACGCGGGCAGGTGGCCTGCGGCCAGGAGGACTCCCGCCCGTGCCGACCACGTCTCCGCCCCTCGGCGGTGCCGATGATCGCTGGAGGAGGGCCTTTCAGCCCTAGTCCAACTGCTGCCGCAAGGACAGGGTGGGGATACAACGACCGCCAGTCCTTCCACCGGGACTCCGGTGCCGCCTCCAGCGGCGCGTCTGCTTTCACCGTTTCCCCCTCGCGCTAGTCAACAGAAGGACGGCATGTCATGAGCTCGCGTTCTACCAGTACCTCGCTCGCACAGGGAACTGCCCGCATGCCGGCCAGTGCGCTCATCATGGTTCTCATCGGTGCCCTACTCGTTACGATAGCCGTCGGTGTGGGAATCGGCGGTGCCGCCGTGGCCGCCCTGGCCGGCCTGCAGCGTGATGGCAACTTCCTCAGCACCTCCACCGAGCGTTTCGAGTACGACACGTACGCGCTGACCTCTGCCCGGCTCGAAGACCTGCGCAGCGCGGAAGGACCCGTGGCTCTTCCTGCAGGGATCGCGACACTGCAGTTACGGGCGACGGGTGTCCCGGCAGGGCAGGCCGTCTTCATCGGTATCGCCCGTCAAGCTGACGTGGACACCTACCTGTCGTCCGTGGCTCATACGGAACTGATCGAAGTCCGAATCGACCCGTTCCGCGCAGGCTACCGCGAGGTGATGGGATCTGCTGCTCCAGCCCCGCCGGCCGAGCAGACCATCTGGACGGCGTCGGCCTCCGGAACGGGGACGCAGGAGATCACCGCGGACCTGCGCGCCGGAAGTTGGGCGGTGGTGGTGATGAACGCCGATGGGAGCCCGGGCGGGACCGTGGACCTGCAGGCCGGCTTCCGCTCGAGCCTGTTCGCCCCGATCGGAATGACTCTGCTCCTGGCGGGGGCACTCTTCCTGGTGGTCGGGGTTCCCCTCGTGCTCGCCGGGGCGGTCGGGCTCGGCAGAGGGTTGGACCCGTCCAGGTCCAGCATGCGGGACCCGGATCGGATGCTCGAGGGTCAACGGCACCGCACCGATTCCGGTGACCCTGCCCGGGATGTGCTGCCCTATCCCGCTCGACTGACGGGCTACCTGCAACCAGGACTGTCACGCTGGCTCTGGCTGGTGAAGTGGTTCCTTGCGATTCCCCACGCCGTGGTTCTAGGCCTGCTCTGGGTGGCCTGCTGGGTGTGCACGGTGGCCGCGGGATTCGTCATCCTGTTCACCGGCCGCTACCCGGCGCCTCTCTTCACTTTCGCAGTGGGCGTTTTTCGCTGGACCTGGCGGGTCCAGTTCTACACCTCGGCACTGGGGACGGACCGTTACCCTCCCTTCACCCTGGCTCCCGTCGGCGATTATCCGGCCGACTTCCACGTTCCGTACCGTCCGCGCCTGCACCGCGGCCTGGTCCTCGTCAAGTGGTGGCTGCTGGCCCTACCTCACCTGCTCATTCTTGCGGGCCTGACCGGCGCCTGGTCCTGGACCATAGCCACCGGGACCGGCGCCGGGCCAGGTGAGACCATTCGAGCATCCGGGCCATCGCTGCTGAGCCTGCTGGTCCTCGTCGCAGGGTTCGCGCTGCTGTTCGCGGCGCGGTATCCCATCCCACTGTTCGGGCTCGTGATGGGCGTCTACCGCTGGACCTATCGGGTGCTGACCTACGTGTTCCTGCTGCGCGACGAGTACCCGCCGTTCCGGCTGGACCAGGGACCGGACGAGCCAGAGCCCTGGACGCCGCAAGCGGAAGAAGAAGGGACAACGGACGCCAGGCCGCCGGCACCGACAGGTCACAGTTACTAGCGACCCCTGATCGGCCCCATCGGCTGACGCGGACGCGTCTTCCGACTCCAGCGGTGCCCGCTGGGCCGGGTGAGTCGGACCAGCAGATCGTATGCCCGCCCTGAGCGAGGAAGAAGGACCAGAATGCGCTGGATGAGTGTGGGAACGGGGAACACGATGCCGGTAGTGCCACGAGAATGGCGAGCGTTTGTGGCAGGAGACCGTCGATGAAGCACCAGAACTGGCACGCGGAACATCTCCAGAACCTGACGATCGGGCAGCGGGCCGCGGACATCATGCGCAACGGCATGGGTAGCTGGCCATTCATCGCCATCTTCATCTCGCTGATGGTGCTGTGGGCGCTGATCAACACGATCGTCCTGCACGACGACTCGTGGGACCCGTACCCCTACATCCTGCTCAACCTGGTCCTGTCCATGCTCGCGGGGCTTCAAGGAGCAATCCTGCTCATCGCCGCGAAACGGCAGGACGCGATCAGCGCAGCCATGGCACGACACGACTTTGAGACCGACACCGCCGCGAAACAGGAGATCGACCTGCTGATCCAGCTCAGCCAGCAGCACCTCACCATCATCCTCGACGTGCAGGCACTCCTACAGGACGTCCGCCACACCCCAGAAACACCGGCGCGCGGACAGGCAGGCCCTGACGAGTCCGATCCCGCGAGCGCACAGGACACCTCGACAGGAACCAGCAAGGGTACCTCGAGTAGCCGCGGATTGAGGAACCCGGAGGTTCTCAGCTCCCCGTCGGTCGCCCGCGATCAGCCCAGCTCGTGACTTAAGACCCATGTCCTGCAGACCCGTAGCTGGGAAGGTTGCTCCATGATCTCTTTGGTCCATCACGCGGGCGACGTCAGATCGACGACCCACGAGTTGCCCGTCCTGGCGCGGGACATCGGCGGGGCAATGATCGACAGCGCCGTGCTGTACAAGGTCGGCCTCGGCATTTTCGTGGTCACCGCGATCAGGAGAATCATCCGAATGATCAGCCGATCATCGTCGCACCCTCATTGACGCAGGAAGGCCCTCCCATGTCACTTATCGACTCGCACCACCTCTTGGATGTTTCTCTCCTGCTGCGTGGCACGGAGGGTACCGCAACCCTGGGCCACAGCACTCCCGTGAGCGTCGAGATCCGTGCGGCCCGCCGGGTGCGGGTGACAGCTGTGCAGTTCACGCTCGTACACTCATTGAGCCTCACCCAGACCCACGGGAACGTGTACGGCGGCACCTTCCGTGCCGCCGAGCGCACATCGCGGGACATCGGGAGCGCCCAGGTCGGAACTGATACCACCTTGCGCGAAGGTGAATCCTGCCACGAGACGAGCCAACTGATCGTGCCCGCTGACGCGATACCGACGATTCACGGGAAGCTCATCGTCTCCACCTGGTCCGTGCGTGTCCGGGTATCCACCGAGGGCAATGAGGACGTGGTACGCCACCACCCGCTGACCGTCCATCGCGGTGGTGCTGCCGGTGGCCTCGCAGGCGGTGTCGGGTCGAAGGCCGACACAGACCGAGGTGAGCACTTCGAGCCGTCCCTGCGACTGGCGCAGCTGTCGACGCACTCCGTGTATCCAGGGGTGGAACTCTCCGGCATCGCAGCGGTGAGCGAAGCCAAGGCGCGCGCCCTGACCCTGAGCATCGTCATGCAGGAGGAAGTGATGTTCTGGGCCGGTCAACGCCCGCAGCAGGAGCGCTACGCCGGAGAATTCCTCGTCGAGGACACGGTGGTGAGTGAGGTTCGCATACCCCTGACCGCATCCAGTGATCCGGACATACCCTTCACTCTCGCTGTACCCGCTGTTCCTGCCCCCACGGTGAAATCGCCCCTCCTGGAGGTTCGCTGGTTCCTCCGGGCCGCACTCGATGTGCCGTTCCGGCGCGACCCGGAAGCGGTCGTGCCCCTGGTTGCGAACACACTGGCTACCTTACGGGCATGACTGCCCAGGCCCGGCCGTCCGTACCCGATCGAGCTGCGGCAGCGATCAAAGTCCTGTCCCCGCCGACCTGTCGGGCGGAGAACGAACGGAGCACCACATCCGTGACGCCGGCCCCCGACTGCGCATTCACACCGAGACCGGCCGTGCACTGAGAGCGGTCGCGACCTCGGAACCCGCCTGGTTCTACGCCGTGGTGTGGCTCGCCTCCGTCCTTGTACTCGCCGTGGGTGGATACGGCGTGCCGGTAGCCGGCATCTCGGTCGGCGTCGTCCTGCTCCTGATCGGCTTGCTGGTCGTGGGAACCACGAGACCGGCACGAGCGGTGATCCTCGCTCCCGGCCCTGCACGCCGTCGTGCGTGGGTGCAACTCGGGCTGGTGTCTGTCTTCGTCGCCCTTACTGGGTGGAGCAACCTTGCCTTTCACGGTGTCATCGAGGGCCATTCGGGCATCCCGGGGTGGACGCCCCTGGTCGAGCGGCTGCGGGACCTGGGGGAACGATGGTTCGGCGAAGGTCTTGGCACGTTCGTGGTCAACCCCGTCACCTATGTGCTCATTCCTCTGATCGTGCTGTTACTGGCCGGCGCACGCCTGCCGGATCTGGGCTTCACCAGGGGTCACCGCGTGGGGCGGACGCTGGTCATCAGCTGCGCGCTGCCGGTGGTCCGGTTCGCGTTCACCGTGATCAGTGGGCAACAGTCGATCGTCAGGCTGTTCGGTGCCTTTGCATCCAATTCCATGCAGAACGGTTTCCTCGAGGAGTTCCTGTTCCGGGGCCTCCTGCAGACCCGGCTGCGACTGCTCGCCGGTCCGGGGTGGGCACTGGTCCTGCAGGCACTGGTGTTCGGCCTCTGGCACCTCGGGGCCGGCTACACCAATACCGGCCATGCGGGACTGTTGCCGGCCATTGCCGTCACCATCGTCCAGCAATCACTCCTGGGACTCGGGCTCGGGATCCTGTTCGAACGCACGCGCAACCTGCTCGCCCCCTCGGTCGTGCACATCGCCCTCAACAGCCTGTGACGGGGGCCGCGAAGGGACGCACCCTGTCCCGTGTCGCCCGCTCTCAGGCGATGCCCGTGGTGCCCAGGAGAGTTCCCACCAGGAAGGTGAAAGCCATCGCGAGCGCCCCGCCGATCACGAGGCGCGCCGTCGCCCGTCGTCGTGAACTGCCACCGACGTGGGCACTGATGGTTCCGGTGACGGCCAACGCGATGAGGACCGCCACGAAAGTGATAGGGATACGGATGCTTGCCGGCAGCAGGAGGATCGCCAGTAGGGGCAGGACGGCCCCGGCCGCGAAGGACGCCGCCGATGCGAACGCCGCGTGCCACGGATTCACCACCTCGAGTTCGTCGATGTTCAGTTCCGCCGACAGGTGCGCGGCAAGGGCGTCGTGTCCTGTCAGTTCGGCCGCGACCTGGCGGGCCGTCTCCGGAGCGAGGCCTTTCTGCTCGTACAGCCCGGCGAGCTCGATCAGTTCCCCCTCGGGGTCATCGCGCAGCTCCTGGCGCTCCTTCTCGATCAGTGCCTCCTGGCTGTCCTTCTGGCTGCTGACCGACACGTACTCACCGAGCGCCATGGACACCGAACCACCGACCACGGCGGCCGTGCCCGCGACCAGGATGGGCGCCAGTGCGTTCGTCACCCCGGCGACACCCACCACCGTGGCAGCGGTCGAGACGATGCCATCGTTCGCGCCGAGAACGGCAGCACGCAGCCAGTTCAATCGTGCCGCGACGCTGCCGTCATGCGGCTCACTGCCGTGACCTGGGATATCCGTCATGAGAGCAGTAAAGCATCCCCTTCTCGGGCAGCGGGCGAGCCGTGCCCAGGTCTCGCCCGAGCGCCGCTGGTCCGCCGTCTCACCGGACGACGACGACGTTGCCTCGGGCGTGGTGGAGCACGGCGTGGACGGTGGACCCCAGCCGAGCACCCAGGGTGTTGCTGCCCTTGGCCCCGAGGACGCCGCAGGCAGCGTTCTGCGCACGCTGCACGATCATGCCAGGAACAGAGGGGGCGATGACGAGGTCCTGGCTCACCTCGATGCCGGCGCGCTCCCCGAGCAGGGCGGAAGCCCGCTCCAGGACCGGTTCCCCCTCCCCGAGGAGGGGGTCGGGCAGCGGATGCCTGCGATAGGCGCGAACATGCAGGAGTTGGAGGGACGTGTGCAGGGTGCGGGCGAGATCGGCCGCCACGACTACCGCCCTCTCACTCTCTGGTGAACCGTCGACCGCGACCACCACGGAGTCGTGGTCCGGGTGCTCTTCACGAACGACCATGATCGGGCAGGAAGCACTGGACGCGAGGTGGAGGCTCACCGATCCGACCAGCAGCCCCGCGAACCCTCCGAGCCCGCGTGTTCCCGTGACCAGCAGGGAGGCTTCCGCTGAGAGCCTGGTGAGCACCTCAGCAGGGAATCCCGCGACCAGGCGCTTACTCACGTCCAGGTCGGGCTCCGCCTGTACGGCCAGGTCCTGGCCTTCAGCGGCGACCCTCTGAGCTTCCCGGCGGAGGCCGCTGTCCTGGATGCCCGCGACGGGCCCGAGGTCCTGGGTGAAGAACGGCCACACCCAGCAGTGCACGACGACGAGCGGCAGCTGTGCCGCTCCGGCATAGCCGGCAGCCCACAGAACCGCCCGCTTCGAGGCGTCCGAGCCGTCGTATCCGACGAACACCGGCTTGCGCTGGACGGGACCCGCAGGGGCTGCCGAGCCCTCGGCGCCGGAGGTCATGCCGAAGCGGTGATCGGCTCGGGCGCGGAGGGCTCGCCCTCGGGCAGCTGGAGCGTGCCGTGCGCGATGAGCACCGGGCATGCGGAGCGTTCGGCGACGGCGGAACTGACGGAGCCGAGCAGGAGACCCACGAAGCCGCCGTGCCCTCGGGAGCCGACCACGACCATCGACGCGTCCCGGCTCTCTTCAATGAGCACCTGGGCCGCCGGACCCTGCAGCACCCTACGCTCGACCGGGCAGGGCGGCGCGTCCTGGAAGGCCGCCGACAGGGCGGAATCCAGGCCGGACCCGGCGAGCTCGTCCGGGTTCCAGTCGAGGGGTGCGAAGGTGCCGAACCCGACCGGGTACTGCCATACGGCGACCGCCCGGATGACGTCGCCGGCAAGGGGAACGAGACGGCCGGCCAGTTCGAGCGCGGCGATCGACGGCTCCGAGCCGTCGACACCGACCACGATGACGCGGGGCTTGCGGGGTGAGGGGGTCATGTCCATGATCGTGTCCTGCTCCTGGGTCCGGTGAACTCGTACGTTTTCATCGTCGCCCGGGCCCTGAAGCACGGGTAGGGCCGAAAGGCCCGCGCGGACTTCGGGCCGTTCGGCCCTGACGGAGCAGCCCGTCGGCAGGTGATGATGGTGCTGATACAGGATGTGTTCGGCCGGTTCGAGTCCGGCCTTTCGGAGGAGTCGGAGATGGACAACGCCCAGAGCGACATGCAGGCCCAGATGATCACGGTGTTTCTCCTGGACGATCATGAGCTGGTCCGGCGCGGGTTGCGGGAGCTCCTCGAGGGAGAGGGTTTTTCCGTGATCGGAGAATCGGGATCTGCCGAGGAGGCTACCCGCAGGATCCCGGCCCTGTCGCCGGACGTCGCGATCCTCGACGCCAGGCTGCCCGACGGCACGGGGATCGAGGTGTGTCGGGATGTGCGCTCGATCGATCCTTCACTGTCCTGCGTGATCCTGACCAGCTATGACGATGATCAGGCGCTGCGAGGTGCCGTGTTGGCTGGGGCGTCCGGGTACATCCTGAAGGAGATCCTCGGGTCGGACCTGATCGATAAGGTTCGCCGCGCAGCGTCGGGAGAATCCCTGTTCGACGCCGGGGTCAAGGAACGGATCATCACCGGGCTTCGTGACGCTCCCGCCGAGGATCCACGATTGGCAGGGCTGACGAGCCAGGAGAAGAAGGTCCTGGCACTCATCGGTGCCGGACTGACCAACCGGGAGATCGGCACGGAGCTGTTCCTGGCGGAGAAGACGGTGAAGAACTATGTGTCGTCGCTGCTGTCGAAGCTGGGCTTCCAGCGCCGCACCCAGGCCGCGGTCTTCATCTCGAGACCGGTGGGCTCGTCCCCTCGTTAGCAGCCAGGGGAATCTCGAGGCGGACGTCGGTCCCTCCGCCCGACGTGCTGGTGATGGACAGTGAACCGTCGCACAGTTCCGCGCGGCGCTTCATGTTGGCCAGTCCGCTGCTGCGGCTGGGGTTCTCGAAGCCGCGGCCGTCGTCGGTGATCCTCAGTTCCAGGTGCTCCCCCCGTGCACGCAGTGTCACGGTGATGGCGTGCGCCTCGGCATGGCGCAGCGCGTTCGACAGCCCCTCGAGCAGCACGGCCCGCACGTGGTCGGCCCGCTCGTCATCGACTGCAGCATCCAGGGGGCCGGAGAGCTGGAGGACAGGGTCGAGGTCGTGTCCGTCGAAGGCATCAGCCACGAGGGAGAAGACCGTCGAGGTGAAGGTCGGGGTGACCTGCGGAACCGAACGCAGCGAGTAGATGGTGTCGCGCAGTTCCCTGATGGTCGCGTCCAGTTCCGTCGTCACCGCAGAGATCCGGTTCAAGGCCTCCACATCCGGGGTGTACTTGCGCAGGCTCTGGATGCTGAGTCCGGCGGCGAAGAGCCGCTGGATGACCAGGTCGTGCAGGTCCCGTGCAATCCGGTCGCGGTCGCCGAAGACTGCTTCCTGTTCCCGCTGGCGGTGGACCCGCAGCAGTTCAAGGGCCAGGGACACATGGGAGGCGAAGGAGCGCATCATCTCGTGGTCGACATCGATGAACGGGGCAGCGCCCGGTGCGCGGCCGATGATGAGGAAGCGCCTGTCGCCCTCGCCGGGAAGCCTGCAGCACAGCGCTGTCCCGATCGTGCCTGCCGGGGCGCCGGGAAGCACCTCCGCGATCTCGTCGGCGCTCAGCAGGACCGGTGACAGGCTGGTCGGCAGCTTGTTCACCAGCCCCATGTCATGGCTTCGTCGCCCGAGGAAGGCTTCGATCTCCACACCGTCCACCGCTTCACACATCAATTCCCCCTTGTTGCCGAATTCCCTGAGGACGGCGGCCAGGATACTGTGCGAGGCGTTCAGGGCATGGGTGGTGAGGATCTCCGGATCATTGCGGGCTCCATCGTGCTCGCCCAGCAGTTCCCTCACCGCGTTGAGCCCGCCTTCCAGCCAGCGTGTCCGCCGGCTCGCTTCATCGAAGAGGCGCGAGTTCTCGATCGCGACGCCCGCCGCGGAGGCGAGCGAGACGACGAGCTGTTCGTCCGCGTCGGAGAAGTCCGCCCCACCGTTCTTCTCCGTCAGGTACAGGTTGCCGAAGATCCGGTCATGGATGCGGAGTGGGACACCCAGGAAGGACGTCATCTGCGGGTGTCCGGCGGGAAAGCCGTAGGCGAGGGGATGCTCACGCAGGTCCGAAAGTCGCAGGGGGTGGGGCTCGGTGATCAGCAGGCCCAGGACGCCGTGCCCTGTCGGTAGCGGACCGATGCGCCGAATCTCCTCATCCGCGAGACCGACGGTGATGAAGTGGCTCAGCATACGATCCGGGCCGATGACGCCCAGGGCGCCGAAACGTGCGTCGACGAGGTGGCACGCAGCGGCGATGACGCGCTCCAGGACGGTGTCGAGCCCCAGGTCGTCCGCGATGGCGGCGAAGGCAGCCAGAAGGTTCTCCACGCCCGCCGGCGCCACCGATTCCGCGGATGCGTCCGTCGGCGGTTCTGCTGAATACGTGGTCATGTCCGCTCTCCGTCCTGCCACGTGCCGGCCCGCCCCCACGGGAGTCACGCGTCGTCGAATGGTGACGAGACCTGATCGTTGACGGTAACAGGGTCAGAGGGCCCTAGTCGGCGCGCCGGTCGCTTCGTACTGTCGATCCATGGAAGCCGAGACTACACCCACCAAAATCCTTGCAGCACACGAATGCTGGAAATTACTCCGGGAGGCCCCGTTCGGGCGCCTGGCCTTGTGCGTGCAGGGAAGCCCGGAGATCTTTCCCGTCAATTTCGTCGTGGATCACGGGTCGATCGTGTTCCGGACCTCCGAAGGGACGAAATCGCGCTTCTCCGAGAGGGCGGCCGTCGCGTTCGAGACCGACGGCCTCCTCGATGACGGCACCCTTGTGTGGAGCGTGGTCGTCAAGGGCCACGCGGCGACCATCAACCAGACACCGGAGTTGCTGGCCACGGTGCAGTTGCCCCTGCACCCGTGGGAGATGGGCCGGAAGGACCGGTTCATGCGCCTGGTCCCGGAGACGATCAGCGGACGCGCGTTTACGCCTGTCCCTGCGGCGTCGCACCGACACGCGGCTCCGGCTCACGACGAGTGACGACGAGGGTCGGGCACGGCGGCTCCAGCAGAAGCGTGTGGGTCACCGACCCGAGGGACATCGCTGATCGTGCACCCGATCCGTGACGGCCGATCACCAGCAGGTCCGAACCTGCACCGTACAGCGCGAGGGCCTGCGCAGGAGTACGCAGGTCATCGACGATCCAGCTCACCGACAGGTGCGGGTAACGCTCCCTCACCTCCAGGAGCATCGTCGACGCGCCGACCGCCATGCGCTCCGGTGATGCGCCCAGCGCGGTCACCACGGTCAGGCTCGTGGTGATCAGATGGGCTTCCTCAGCCGCTCTGGTGAGCGCCGCATGGGACACCTCGGAGCCGTCCACACCCACGACCACTCCTCCCGGGTTCTCGCCGGTCACCGGCAGATGAACCTGCCCCGGTGGCACGACGACAACCGGCGTGCTCGAGTTCAGCGCTACCTGCACCGCTACGGAACCTTTGAACTCACCGCTTGCGGGATCCTTCCGATCCGCGCCGACGACGATCATCGGCGCGGACGCGGAGAGGCCCAGAAGGGCCTCGACGACATCCCCGCAGTGCAGATAGGTGCCGACCCGCAGGCACGGGTAACGGTGGGTGACCCTCTCCGCCTCCCGATTGATCATCGCCCGGCCTGCGATCACCTCGTCCCCGTAGGAAATGCCAGGAGGCATCAGCGAGGGGTCAGCAATAGCGTGCAGGAGTGTCAGCGGGGCGTTGAGCGAGGCTGCCCGGTGAGCGGCCCAGTCAACGGCGAACCGGTCCGTTGCGGGATCACGCATCGCGACGAGCATCGGTTCTGCCTGCCGGATCGCGGGTGCCTCTGCCTTCACCTCGGGGAGGAGCGTTGTCATGAGGGGTCCTCGCTGTCCTGGTGGTCGGCGGGAACGATGACGGCCCGTCCCCTGATGGTCCCGGCCTGAAGCCGCTCGTAGGCGCGGGGTGCCTCCTCAAGGCTGAAGCGTTCGACCTCGACGGTGATCCTGCCCGAGCGCGCCAGCTCCAGGACCTCCATGAGTTCCGGTCGAGACCCCCAGTACGGTGCCCTGGCCGATGATTCCCAGGGCGTGGAGAAGAATCCGACGTTCACGGTTCCCGGACCCACACCGACGATGGCGATCTCGCCACCGACAGCGACCAGGCGGGCCGCGAGATCCGTGGTGGCCTGGATACCCACGAAGTCGAAGACGGCCGTGGCGCCCCGCCCCCCGGACAGGGCGCGGATCTCCTCCTCGACGGTGGACATAGCGTCGTCTCCCCCGCCTGTGATGAACCCGAAGTGGGCACCTACAGACCGAGCAAGCTCAACCTTGTCCTCGGCCGTGTCGAGGGCGATCACCAGGCTCGGGGTGATCGCGCGGAGGATCTGGACGGCAACATGCCCGAGGCCGCCGACCCCGATCACGATCACCACCGATCCGGGGACCAGCAGCGGCTGGCTCTTCTTGATCGCGTGGTACGGGGTCAGCCCCGCGTCGGTGAGTGGGACGCTCGCCACCGGATCGAGATCCCCCAGCGGCACGAGGTGCCGGGCATCATCGACCAGGAGGTACTCGGCCATCGCCCCCGGCGCCCCGAGGCCTGGCGGGCGAATCCCCTCGGAGGCGGCGTTCTCGCAGTAGTTCTCCTCGCCGCGAGAGCACGGGTAACAGCGCCCGCAGCCCCACGGCCCGTACACGAGGACCGATTCGCCCACGCTGACCCCCTTCACGCCCTCGCCCAGGGCGGCGACGGTGCCCGCACCTTCATGACCGAGTGTCAGCGGAAGCCCGTAGACGTACTGGTCCTCGGGAAGACCCATGATGAACTCATCCGAATGGCAGACCCCTGCGGCGGTCACGCGCAGCAGCACCTCCCCCGGGCCCGGAACGGGGGTGGGGACGTCCACGACCTCCGGGGCCGAGCCGATGGTCCTGTACTGGAGAGCTCTCACGAGTGTCCTTCCTTGATGCGATCAGAACCGGCAAGGCGCCGCACTGAGCGCTGCGGGATCTTCTGGGGTGCCGCGAATGGGGGTGTCGGGATGCGGGGAGACGGCGCCACCAGCACGTGCGCCCGGCGCCCTGCCAGTCCTTCGGACAGCCGGCTGCCTCTCCACCACATCTCCACCACAGCTCCACCTTCACAGAGTCACCGACGGCTGATCAGGGCCTTTCGGCCCTGATGTGGATGCAGAACTCTTCGTAACGTCGACACCAAGCACCCCTCTCCGGGATCACCGGTGTTCGGGGCCAGATGAAGGACGGCATCATGACAACACCCCCGAGCCAGGACAACTACTGGGAGACCCCCGGCGCCTTGCATGCCTCAGAGGCACTCACACCGTCGCAGTGCTGGGCGCTGGCGACCACACAGTCGATGGGGCGGCTCGGATTCTTCCGCGAGGGACTGTTGGAGATCTTTCCCGTCAACTACTTCGTGCTCGATGAGCACGTGTACTTCAGGACCAGGGCCGACGGCATCATCGCGACGAGCTATCTCGAGCACGCAGCATTCCAGACCGACTTCGCGGACACCACCACGCAGAGCGGTTGGACCATCCTGGCCAACGGGCCGGCGATCCGCGTCGAGGACCCCGATCTCCTGACCACGCTGTGGGGGAAGGTCGCCGAGGAGCCGTGGGCCCCCGGCCTACGGGACCTCTTCTTCGCCCTGAAGCCCACCCACCTGCGCGGGCGTCGACTCCACACCACGCACTAGTCGCTGATCGGTACGCAGATGAACCAGCCGCTGCACCTCAGATACGAGCACACAGCCAGGAGGATGTGATGGTCACGCCCCAGCCCCTGATCGATCCCGGGAGGACCTTTCTCGACCGGAAAGCCATTCGGGCGCGGGCCGCTCAGGTCAGGAGCCCGCGCGCCCTCGCGCCGGTCTGCCTGACGTGCGGCTCGGACGACGCACTCGTCTATTCCGAGTACTCCGAACCTGTTGTCCTACCCAATGGCAGCCTCAAACCGGCACGTACACGATACTGCTGCACCCGCTGCGGACGCAGCCGGGACCACACGGTTCCAGCTGGTTGGCGCCCGCCCGGCTGGTTCTGGTGCTCCTGAGACCTGCCCTGGAGGAGGCCGACGCATGCGCCTTACCGTCACCCAGAGCGGCGGTTTTGCGGGTCTGACCCGCCGCTGGTCCGTGGACCTGCCACAGTCCCGCTGTGACCACTGGGAAGCAGCACTTCGCAGCGCCCAGCAGGACGAGCACAACCGCCCGGACGAACGGATCTACGACATCACCCTGGGAGATCTCAGGGCACGCGTGCGCGAACACGAAGTGCGGCAGGGAGACCTCGCCGACCTCCTGCACGAGCTGCAGCGCAGCACGCGTGGCGCCCTGGTCGCAGCCCCGGACCCATCACCCGTCTCACCCGTCGACAGCACAGGGACGGTCCGGTGAGCGGCTTTCCCCGAGTGCCGGCACTGCCCGGCGCGCTCTGCCGCCGTCGTACAGTCCCGGTGATCGCAGCCACAGTACTGGCGGTCGACCTGTCGTAGCCGATGGATCTACTCGGTGAGTGGAGGTATGACGCGCAGGCGCGACCTTACGAAGGGGGCCAAGGTCGAGAGCAGCGTGGCACCGATCGAGCCGTCGTGCAGTTCCGCACGCAGCGAGTCCGATACCTGTGCTCCGCTGAGATCCAGGACCACGTTCACATCCGGTGACAGGGCGGCAGCCCGGCGCACCACCAGCTCGAGGCCGTGGAGATTCGCCTGCGACAGGCGACCATGGACGACGACGCGAACCCTGTTCAGGTCGGTGTCGGCGCTGACGAGGACGTCCAGCTTTCGGCCCGAAGCCGACGGATGCATCGCCATGGCACGCTGACGAGGCGTCTTGTCCCATAGCGCTTCGACGCGGCCCATTCCTGCGTCGCTGGTGGTGTTCGGGGTTGTCCCCACGGATGCCTTCGATCGTAGCTTCACCGGTCCAGTGCCTCCGCGTACTCATCCGATGGGACGAGGCCGGAGTCGGGTGCGGGAAGGCCCTCCAGTGCTGCTGCTCGACGGCGGGCTTTGAGGAACACCAGTTCTTCCTCCGAGAACCAGTACTCTCCGTGCTGATCGATGCGCAGTGCCTCACCGGTCGTCGCTTCGACCCGGTTGACCAGCGTGCGCGGCAGCACGATGCTGCCGGGGTTGTCGAGGATCCACTGCTGCACCGTTGGGTCGATCCTTGTCCAGATCGTACTGATAGCGGTCATGATGGAAACCTCCAGGATCGGTGGCCGCCGGCGAGTCGATCACAGCGGCAAATTTTTGCCTGACGCCTATCGAACCCGAGTCGACCGCCAGCTACTAGGGCCTAAAGTCCCGTCAGTCGTCGCCCTGGAAAAGCATCCCTCGCTCAGCACGGATGAAAGGACTTTGGGCCCTGCTGGCCGCCCCGTATCACGGCACACAGTGGACGGGTGGATATTCCAATCGGCGGCGACCCGACGACGGGCGGTGTAAGGGCACGTGGCTCACAGGACCCCGCATCTCTTGAAGAAGTGCTGCGGTGCGCTGTTCGCAGGGCTGCGCCATACGCTGCCCTGGACCTCGCCGTGAACGAAGGCACCGTGGTGCTGTCCGGAATGGTTCCGACCCCTGAGGAGAGGTCACGAGCCGGCCTCGCCTGCTGGTGCGAGCCGACCGTCCGCGCTGTCTACAACAACCTCGAGGTCACATCGGAACAAGGGTGAGTACCGCTGGACGGATCGGTGCTGCCCCGCCGTGTCCGAAACCGAAGACCCCTCCATGTTCGGGACCAATGGCCCCTCCACTGCACTGGTGCTGCCGCCTAGGCTGGCGCGCATGTTGCATCGGTGGATTCTCGCCGCACTACCGGGCGGCCTTCTGGAAAGGCAGATTGACATGAGCACTGTAACGATCATCGGAAGCGGGCGGATGGCCCGTGGCATCGCCATCAGGATGCTTCACGCCCGATGCCAGGTGAAGATCCTGGGCCGGAACGGACTCCAGACACGCGCCCTGGTCGAAGAGCTCGGTCCGGGCGTCCAGGGCGGTTTTCCGGGGGAGCCCATCGAGGGTCATGTCGTGGTCCTCGCCGTTCCCTATGCCGACGTCAAGGAGGTCATCCTCGAATACGGGTCGGGCCTGGACGGCAAGATCGTGGTCGACATCAGCAACCCCGTCGACGTCGCCGGCTTCGATCGCCTCCTCACGCCCCCGGGCATCTCCTCCGGCGAGCAGACCGCCGAGCTGCTGGGAGGAGGAGCGGACGTCGTCAAAGCCTTCAACACCGTGTTCGCCGCCACCCTCCACGAGGGCAGGGTGGCCGGTGAGCCGCTGGATGTGTTCCTCGCGGGAGACTCCGAGGACGCCAAGGCGGCGGTCGGCAGGCTTGTCGCCGCCTCCGGCATGCGCCCCGTCGACGTGGGTCCCCTGCGCCGCGCACGTGAACTCGAGGCAACGATGCTCCTGGTCATGGGACTGCAGGTCGGCGACGCACACCCCCACTTCAACTGGAACACCGCCCTGAAGATCCTTCCGTGACCACTCCTGCAGGAAAGGGGCCTCCGTCGAGGACCGTTGGAGCGGTGCTGCCTGACGCGCCCACCGACGCGAGCCACACGCCGACGCCGCACCGGGCGTCCGCCTTCTCCCGATCCCGTGCACCGCACGAGCAGCCGCGCGGGGCACTGCCTGCGGTGGATGGGGCACGCAGGAAGGGGTGGCCCGGAGGGCTCCCCTGGCTGGTCCTCGTCACCTGCATGGTCGGCGGACTGACACTTCTCCTGGATCTGACCGGGTCCGACGTCCCCGCGCGGATCCTCGCGACGTCCTACTCCCTGACCGTCGCCGTCGTCCAGGCCTACGCGATGCTCAAGGACGTGCGGCAGGGGCACTGGGGTGTGGACCTCCTCGCGCTGATGGCCATCATCGCCACAGCCGCCACGGGGGAACACTACGCCAGCCTCGTCGTGGTCCTGATGATCGCCGGCGGACAGGCACTGGACGAGTTCGCCTCCACCCGCGCCCAGACCGAGTTGCGGGTGCTGCTCGAGCGGGCACCCCACACGGCTCATCGAATAGCCGCCGCCCCACCGGGGAGCAAGAGCGACGACGGAGCCGGCGACGACACCGTGATCGAGGACGTGCCCATCGGTGAGCTCTAGGTGGGCGACCTCCTACTGGTACGACCGGCGGAAACCGTCCCCGCGGACGGGACCCTGATGACGGCGTCGGCGTCGCTCGACGAGTCCATGCTCACCGGCGAAAGCCTGCCGACCGACTATGCCCGGGGCGCACACATCCTCAGTGGATCCCTGAACGGTGCCGACGCACTGACCATGCGGGCCACAGCGACACCTGCGCAGTCCCAGTACAGCCAGATCGTCGCACTCGTCGCCGACGCCTCGGCCAGCCGATCACCGACGGTCAGACTCGCCGACCGGTTCGCGCTACCCTTCACCGGATTCGCCCTGGTCCTCGCCGCATTGTCCTGGGCGGCGAGTGCGGACCCGACCCGGGCCGCCGCCGTCCTGGTCGCCGCGACCCCCTGCCCCCTACTGATCGCTGCCCCCGTCGCGTTCCTCGGGGGAATCAGCAGAGCTGCCGGCGCCGGCATCATCATCAGGAGCACGCAAGCGCTCGAGCAGCTCGCCCGCGCCCGCAGTATCGCCTTCGACAAGACCGGCACCCTGACCTCCGGCGCGCCGCTGGTGGGATCGATCGTGCTCGCCCCCACAGCATCCCCGCTGACAGAAGGTGATGTGCTCGAGCTTGCCGCGTCCGCCGAGCAGTACTCCACCCACGTCCTGGCCACAGCCATCACCGCCGAAGCCGCACACCGCGGACGGACGCTCCACCCCGCCGTGTCCGCCCAGGAACACGCCACCAACGGGGTGCACGCCCGGCTTGCCGGCACCACGGTCGTCGTCGGCAAACGACGGTTCGTGGAAGAGGCGGTCGGACCGGTACCGGACGCGCCCCTGCCGCCAGGAGAAACGGCCGTATACGTGGGCGTGGGAGACCGGTACGCGGGATACATCTGCCTCCGTGACGCCCTGCGCAGTACCGCGACGACGACGATCACCTCCCTCAGGGCGCTCGGCGTGCACCAGGTCCTCATGCTCACAGGAGACATCGGGACGACCGCCCGGCACATCGCACGACAGGCCGGCGTGAGCACGGTCCACGCCGGTTGCCTGCCCAAGGACAAGGTCGACATCGTCCGGAACCTCCCTGATCGTCCCGTGATCATGGTCGGCGACGGGGTGAATGACGCCCCGGTCCTGGCAGCAGCAGACATCGGGATAGCAATGGGGGCAAAAGGATCGACGGCAGCCAGCGAATCAGCGGACGTCGTCATCACCGTCGACGACCTCTCCAAAGTCACCGAGGCCGTGCTCATCGGAAAACGAACCCTACGAATCGCACTGCAGAGCATCGGAATCGGCATCGGCCTGAGCGTCCTGCTGATGGCGAGCGCAGCCGTAGGACTCGTCCCCCCGCTCGCGGGCGCGGTCGGCCAGGAAGGTATCGATCTGCTGACGATCCTGTACGCACTACGAGCAGCACGCACCCCACGAGCTTCCACCAGTGCGCGGCACACAGGGCGGCACACAGGGCGGCCCACGGGCGAGACCATGAACAGACCCGGTCCCGGTACGGGCGTCGAATAGGGACGTTATCCCCTACCGGCCTCGGCGCCGTCGCCGCATTCTTGAATGCATCACACATCTTCGACGGACCATCCGTGATTCCGCATCGCAGACAGTCAGATGGAGCCGCACAGGCTGAGCCGACTGAACGTCCCTCGCCGCACCGTACGGACGCCACCCCCGAGCGCTGCCAGATGCCCGGTCCTCCCGACGAGTGGTGATGCTTCCCCACATCGCAACAATCCACGAAAGGAAACGGTCATGTCCTCCTCCGCCCTTCATCCCAAGAGCGCACACACCCGCTCCCGGGCCTCGGCATCCACGCTCGCCCTTGTCGCGGGCGGGCTGCTGCTCCTGATCGGGGCACTCAGCCTCATCCCCGGGATCACCACGGACTACGGCACCCTGGCGTTCGCCGCCAACTCGTCCGCGCTGTTCCTCGGCATCTTCCAGACCAGCGTCCTCCTCAGCGTCATCTACGCCCTCGTAGGTGCAACGGGACTCCTCCTGTCCCGGCTGCCGATCGAAGCACGCGCCTACCTCGTCGGCGCAGGCGCGTTCTTCCTCGTCCTCTGGATCTACGGCCTCTTCGCGAACGCCGAGATGGTCGCCAACATCTTCTCCACCAATGCGGCCACCAGCTGGGCGCACCTGGTGCTCGGCGTCGCCCTCGCCGCAGCCGGCGCCGTCGCCACGGAGGACGCCGAGGAAGTGAGGAACACATAGGCCCTCCTCTCACCCGCCCCACGGCACGTTGCAGAAGTCCCCGCCGGGACCCGCCTCGGCCGGGACTTCTGTTCCGGGCTAGCGACACGGCGTGTTCCGAGGGCGGGTGCGCACTCCGACGACGAGCAGGGTTCCTGGAACTACGGCCTGGTCCTGCCGACGGCCGCCGCTGTCGAGTCACGCAGCATCAGCGCGATCCCGCTGAGCAGTGACACCGCGGCGGTCAGGACGAGCAGGGGTCCGAGGCCCAGGCCGGGGATCACGGCGCCGGCAAGGGCCGGCGCTGCGACCGAACTGATGGCTCCGACGACAAGGCAGGCCGTGAATGCTGCGCCTGCGCGGTCGGGCACCAGCTCGGCGGTCCAGACGGCGAGGACCGCCGATCCTGCCATGTATCCGACACCGAAGATGCACGCTGAGACTGCCGTCGCGGTCAGGGAGTCACTGGCCAGGCCGAGGAGTGCCAGTGCTGCAGCGACCGTGACGAGGCAGAGGGCGGCGACCCGCGAGGCGCCCATCCGCTGCACTGCGGCTTCGGTCGCCAGGCCCGCCGCGCCGGTGAGGCCGATAGCTGCGTAGAGTGCCGGGACGGCAAGAGCGGGGAGGTCGCCGCTGGCCAGGGTGTCCGCTGCGTAGGTGAAGTAGATGACGACGACGGCGAAGTAGACGACGGAGTAGGCGGCGGGTACCCGCAGCGCCTTCGCCAGTGAGGAGACACCGTGCGGTCCGTCCGGGCGCGGATCCGGACGGGTCGGCGACACGAGGCGGAGGTTCAGGATCGCGGCTGCCACCGCGGCAAGAGCGATACCGGCCCAGACCAGGCGCCATGAGCCCAGTGCTGCAAGGACGGCCAGGCCACCCAGGAGAACCAGTCCACCGCCGGTGCCGGTCGTGATGATCGCCAACGTCCGTGACCGGTGTTGCAGGGGCACCGCACGGGTCACGATGTCGGAGTAGGGCGCCCAGACCCAGCCCCCCGCGCTGCCGGCCAGGACGACACCGGCCGCGAGCAGCCACGGGGACTGCGCAAGTGTCACGAGCACCGCTCCCAGGGCGCCACATGCTCCACCCACAGTTGTCGGAGCGCGCGAACCGCGGCGAGCAGCCAGCGGCCCGGCGAGCAGCAGGCCGGCCAGGTAGCCTGCGAACGTCGCACTGGCGATGAGGCCGAGCACCAGCTCGGAGAGCCCCAGGTCCTGCCGGATGCCGGGCAGCGTCAGGCCGTAGGCGTAGCGGGCCATCCCGAAGGCGACCCCGACCACCGCCGCTCCGGCCAGGCCTGTCCGGCCGCCCGCCGAGAGCTCCATGGAAAACCACCTCATCCTGACTCGTTCGTCCGAGCGACTGCCCACCTGGCGGATCGATGACGACGGCGCCGTCGTCATCGGCTGATGCACAGGCCGGCGGCGGCAGCGACTCCCCTACCCGTGCAGCGCAGCGTCCGCTTCCCCCTGTGCCCAGCCGGTGAAGGTCACTGTCAGGCCCGCTCGCGTGGGCGAGCAGCAATACGGCCCCGCCGAGACCTCCAGGCCGGGTTCGAGTGGCACGACGCGGACGAGGCGGAACGCCTCCCCTGACCTGCGAGCGCGGATCGTGACGGCATCGCCGCTCCTGCTCATGCGCACCGTCACCTCCTGCCCACCCCACTCGGGCACCGGGGCGACCGACCAGTCGGATACACGATCAGTCACCACGGCACCCACCTGGGGAACGCCGTCGGACACCTCCACTCCGGCCTTGATCCAGTGCTCCGCACTGCTGTGCAGGTAGATGCCGGCCTGGTCGAACTGCTCCCGGTAGTCGAGCAGGAACGAGACGTCGAGAGCGGTGTCCTGGGGGAAGGGTGCCAGCAGGGCGTGAGCGCTGTCGTGGACGAAACCGTACGACGTCCGCCGCCAGGCGTCGCTTCCCTCCACGGCCGTCACGCGCAGGTGGCCGCCTTCCACCACGGCGTCCTCCGGCGGGTTACGCCAGGAGCCGGTGGTCCAGGGCGAAGCCGGGGTACGGGCAGCGATCATCGAATGCCTTTCTGAGCGGAAGGCGGGATCCCTGTTCGGCATCGGATCCGCTGCCTGATGGGGCGATATCGCAATACCCGGTCATATTACTTCTTATTGGCGCGACTGCCGGATTCTCTGCCTATAGTGAATTCAGCTTCAAGAGATGCGGCCGCCAAGCTCCGACTAGGCCGCGCACCAACCCCATGTTCCTGGGTGGTTCGGATGACGAAGCGGCCTCCGCCTTGGCACTTCGTGCTGGTCCGGCGCGGGCAAGAGCACTTCGAAAGGCACTCCCCGTGAGTTGTAGCGCCCTCCCCCTCCCCTAGCAGACCCTGCGCGTCCTGCGCATCCTGTTGCTCTTCATCCCCTTTTCCGGTGAATTCCGCTGTGCGCGGTGCCGGACCCCTTCCAAGGAATTCTCCATGAATGCATCCGTAATTCGTCCTGCCCGAGATCGCCGCCGATTCCGCAGCTTCACCGCATTGTCGGCCGTCGCCCTGGTGTCCCTTGTCAGCGGCTGCGCCGGTCCGGCCGGTCCCTCCTCGGTGGCCGGTGACGAGCCGGTGGACGGCGGCATCCTGAACGTGTCGATCTCGGCCGAACCCGGCTGCCTCGACGGCCACGGGATCTCTGCCACACAGCAGCAATTCCTCGGCCGGCTGATCTACGACAACATCGTGACGCTCGACGAGAACGGGGAGATCGCTCCCTACCTCGCTGAATCCTGGGACATCTCGGAGGACGGCAAGACCTACACGTTCCACCTCAAGGAGGGAGTGACCTTCAGTGACGGCTCGCCCTGGAACGCCGAGGTGCTGGGCCAGAACCTGGAGCACATGCGGGATCCGGCCACGAAGTCCCCCCTCGCGGCTGCGTACATCGCCCCGTACGTGGACGGCACCGTCATCGACGAGTACACCTTCGAAGCCCACCTCGAGTACCCCTACACGCCCTTCCTCTACACCCTGGCGCAGTCGTGGCTCGGCATGAACTCGGGCAAGGCGATCACCGAAGCCCCCGAGACGCTCTGCCAGAACCCGATCGGCACCGGGCCGTTCACGGTCGCGGACTACAAGCCCGGCCAGAGCATCAGCTACACCAAGCGCGCCGGCTACGACTGGGCGCCGGAGTGGCTCGAGGGCGACGGCGAGGCACACCTCGACGGCGTGGAGGTCACCCTGGTCAGCGAGCCGGTCATCCGGCACCAGTCGCTCGTCTCGGGCCAGTACGACCTCACCGAGAACCTCGCACCGCAGAACGCATCCGCGGTCCAGGCGGATTCGAACTTCACGTACGAGAACCTGCCACGGACGGGCAGCCCGTACGTCCTGAGCTTCAACCTCAACCGCGCACCCTTCAACGATCTCGCGGTCCGCCAGGCATTCGCCGCGTCCGTGGACACGAAGGCCGTCACCGACAGCCTCGGCTTCGACACCTACACCCCGATCGACAGCTTCCTGTCGAAGGAGAGCAAGTACTACGACCCTTCGGTCGAGGGAACGCTCACCTACGATCCCGAGCGGGCGAACAAGCTGCTGGACGACGCCGGCTGGTCCACGCGTGACAGCGAGGGGTTCCGTACCAAGGACGGTCAGCGCCTCGTGGTCGAGGTGCCGGCGGTGGAGAGTTCGACGCCGAGCCCCCTGCTGGTCCAGCTGCAGGGAGAAGCCAGGAAGGCCGGCTTCGACCTCCAGATCATCCAGCTCCCGCAGGCCCAGCTCACCGAGCGGCGCTACGCCGGGGACTACGACGCGCTGGCGGGCGTATGGCACACGAACACGACCGACGTCCTCTTCATCCGGTACCACTCCTCGGAGATCACCGGGGAGCGGATCGGGCAGAACTCGTCCTACGTCGACGATCCGGCCCTGGACGAACTGCTCCTGACGGCCCGTGAAGCCAGTGACGGCCCCGAGGCGGCCGAGGCCTACTCCAAGGCCCAGCACCGGCTGCTCGAGATCGTCCCGGGCGTCCCGCTCTACGAGAACCCGAGCCAGTTCGCCTACGCCAACACCGTCCAGGACGTCGCGGTGGACACCTCCCACCCCGTGCCCGTGCTGACCTACGCCTGGAAGGCGGAGTAGGTGGCCGTCCTCCGGCGCATCCTCACACGCCTGGCCGTCGGGATCGGGGTCCTCTGGGGCGCCGCCACGCTGACGTTCCTCGCGGTCTACCTGATCCCGGGTGACACCGCCCTGCTGATCCTCGGCGGTCCCGACGCACGGCCCACCGCCGAGACCCTGGCGCAGGTCCGCGCCGACTACCTGCTCGACCAGCCGTTCATCGTCCAGTACGGCAGCTATCTCGGGAACCTGCTGCAGGGGGACCTGGGGCAGTCCTACCGCCTGCGCCTGCCGGTGACGGAAGCCATCGGCCAGCAGATCGGTGCGACGGCGGCGCTCGCAGGCGCCGCCGTCGGAATCGCCCTGCCCCTGACCTTCGCGGTCGCCGTCCTCTCGGCGCAGCGTGCGAACTGGATCCGGTCGATCGTCTCCGGTATCGAGGTGGTGTTCGCGGCGACGCCGACCTTCATCATCGGCTTCGCCCTGCTGATCGTCTTCTCCTTCACGCTCCGATGGTTCCCCATCGGCGGCAACCAGGGGACGGCGGCCCTGGTCCTCCCGGCACTCACGCTCGCCCTCGCGATCTTCGGGACCCTGTCCCAGGTCCTGCGGAACGAACTCGAGGACGTCCTGGAGCAGCCGTTCATCCTGACGGCACGGTCCCGCGGCATGCGGGACCTCCCGGTGCGGATCCGCCATGCGCTGCGGCACGCCGCCATCCCCGTCATGACCATGTCGGGCTTCGTCGTCGCGGCGCTCCTCGGCGGGTCGGTCGTCGTCGAGACCCTCTTCAGCCGGCAGGGCATCGGTTCGCTCACGCTGGCCTCGGTCTACAACAAGGACCTGCCCGTCATCATCGGGATCGTGCTCCTCTCGGCCGCGGTCTACGTGGTCGTCAACCTGGTGATCGACCTCCTCTACACGCTCATCGATCCGAAAGTGGTGACAGCATGAGCATCGCCTCCCGCACCGCCCCACCCGCCGTCGCAACCCTCGCCACCCCCCTGGGCGGTCCCCCGGTGTCACCGGCGGGCACGCCAGGCCGGACACCGCGGGCACGACGCCGGCTCCGCATCCGCCCGGGCATCCTGCTGGCCTCCGCCTTCCTCCTGTGGCTGGCGGCCTCGGTCCTGGTGCCCGGCCTTCTCGCCCCGGGCGATCCCTACGCGGTGAATCCGGCCAGAAGCTTCGAGGCGCCGAGTGCCGCGGCCTGGTTCGGCACGGACGATTCCGGCGCCGACAACTACACGCGCATCGTCCACGGTGCCGCCACCTCCCTGTACATCGGCATCGGCGCGACGGCGATCGGGGTCCTCGGCGGCACGGCGATCGGCCTCCTCGCCGGCCTCAACGGACGCCTGGTCGAGGCCTCCGTGATGAGGTTCCTCGACGTCACCCTGGCCATCCCGGAGATCCTGCTCGCACTGGTGGTCATCGGCATCATCGGTGGCGGCACCGAGAACGCCATCCTCGCCATCGGCGCCGGGAGCATTGCCTACTACGCCCGCATCACGAGGGCGCAGACACACCTGGTCAGGCGGTCCGGCTACGTCGAGGCCGCGCGCACGCTGGGGCTGCCCGCCTGGCGGGTCCTCCTCACGCACATCGTGCCGAACGTCATCAAGCCCGTGCTGGTCCTGGCCACGATCGGCGTCGGATCGGCCATCGGCGCCGGCGCCTCCCTGAGCTTCCTGGGACTCGGCACCCCTCCCCCTGCACCCGAATGGGGGGCGATGCTCTCGGCCGGCCGCAACTTCATCTCGAACGCACCCTGGATGATCACCTTCCCCGCGGCGTTCCTCGTCGCCACCGTCCTGTCCATCACCGTCATCGGCCGCGAGCTCAGGCGCCGCGCCGAAGGGAGGATCGCATGAGCCCCGCGCCTGCCCTCACCCACCAGCCCGCGCCGTCGCCGGCCGCTGGGCCCGTCGTCGAACTCGAGGGCCTCACGGTCGAATTCGGCCGCGGCAGCCACCGGCGGGAAGTCGTCCGGGACGTGACCCTGTCCATCCGGCCGGGCGAGTGCCTGGCTCTCGTCGGCGAATCGGGGTCCGGCAAGTCGGTGACCGCCAGGACCCTGGTGGGACTGACGGGACCCGGAGCGCACGTACGGTCCCGATCCCAGCGCTTCAACGGCCAGGACGCGTCCGGCTGGGGCGAACGCCAGTGGACCCGCGTCCGGGGCACCGAGGCCGGATTCATCCTCCAGGACGCGCTCTCATCGCTGGACTCGCTGCGGACCGTCGGGAACGAGGTGGGTGAGGTGCTCCGCCTGCACACCGAGCTGGACCGTGCGGCACGCCGCGAGCGCGTCGTCGATCTCCTCGCCTCTGTCGGCGTTCCGGACCCGGAGGTCCGCGCGAGCCAGTACCCGCACCAGCTGTCCGGCGGCCTCCGCCAGCGGGCACTCATCGCGTCCGCGATCGCGGCGGACCCGGGGTTCCTCATCGCTGACGAGCCGACGACGGCGCTGGACGCCACGATCGCGGCGCAGGTCCTGCGCCTGCTCGGCGGCCTCAAGGACGCGAGGACAGGGATGCTCGTGGTCAGCCACGACCTCGCCGTCGTCGCGGACCTGGCCGACCGCGTCGCGGTGATGCGGAACGGCGTCATCGTCGAGGAGGGCAGCGTCCAGGCGATCCTGCAGGACCCCCGGCACCCCTACACGCAGGGGTTGCTGGCTGCCATCCCGTCGAGGGCGTCCCGCGGATCCCGGCTGACGGGCGGTCCGGCAGCAGTGCGCGCGGATTCGACGGCGTCAGGCCGCGTCTCGGGCCCAGCACCCGGCGCGACCACCGGTGCGACCACGGTTGCGACCACCGGTGCAGCCGGCGATGTGCCTCCGGCGGCACTGCTGACGGTCGAGGGGATCACCAAGAGCTACCCGACACCGGATGGCACCCGCCGCACGGCCGTCGACGGCGTCTCCTTCGCACTCCACACGGGCAGCACCCTGGGGATCGTCGGCGAGTCGGGGTCGGGCAAGAGCACCGTGGCCCGCATCACCCTCGGCGTCGAAGCGGCGGACGCCGGTTCCGTCCGTGTGCACGGTCGCTCCTGGGACGAGCACCGGGCATCGAGGGACCTGTCGGCCCGACGATCGGTGCAGATGATCTACCAGGACCCGCTGCACTCGTTCGACCCCCGGAAGACGGTGCGCCAGGTCATCGGACAGGCCGTCGCCGCCGCCGGTACTCCCCGGGCCGCGCGGGCGGGCCGGGTCCTCGAACTGCTGGACCTGGTGGGCCTGCCGGCGGACAGGGCGCGGAGCCGTCCACTCGACCTCTCCGGAGGCCAGCGACAGCGCGTCGCCATCGCGCGGGCGCTCGCCGCCGATCCGGAGATCATCATCTGCGACGAGCCCGTCTCCGCTCTGGACGTCTCCGTGCAGGCCCGCATCCTGGACCTCCTCACGGACCTGCAGCAGCGCTTCGGGCTCAGCTACCTCTTCATCTCCCACGACCTCGGCGTCATCCAGCACGTCAGCCGCGACGTGCTCGTTCTGAAGGACGGCGCGGTCCTCGACCACGGTCCGGTGGACGACGTCTTCGACGACCCCCGCCACGAGTACACGCGGCAGCTCATCAACGCCATCCCCGAACTCCCCGCCTTCCGGAAGGACCAGGTGCACCCATGACCCGCCAGATCGCCTTCAACCTCTTCGAGATGAACTGCGTGGGACACATCTCCCACGGCCTCTGGGTCCACCCGGAGAACAACCGGCACCGGTTCAACGACCTCGACTTCTGGGTCGAGACCGCGAAGCTGCTCGAGGCCGGGCTCTTCGACAGCGTCTTCCTCGCGGATGTGATCGGGACGTACGACGGCTACCGCAACGGCCCCGAGACAGCACTGCGGGAAGCCGTGCAGATCCCGAGCAACGACCCCCTGCTGATCATCCCGGCGATGGCTGCTGCGACGAAGCACCTGGGGTTCGCGGCCACCTTCTCCACGACCTACGAGCCGCCGTTCGCGTTCGCCCGCAGGGCCTCGACGCTCGACCACCTGACGAAGGGCCGTTTCGGGTGGAACATCGTCACCTCGTACCTGCCCAACGCCGCCCGGAACTTCGGGCTGGCCGACGAGGTGGAGCACGACCAGCGGTACGCCATCGCGGACGAGTACCTCGACGTGCTGTACAAGCTGTGGGAGGGATCCTGGGACGACGACGCCGTGGTCGAGGACCGCGAGCGTCGGGTCTACACCGATCCGTCCAAGGTCCGCTACATCAACCACCGCGGCCGGAACTTCTCGGTCGCCGGTCCGCACCTCAGCGCGCCGTCCCTCCAGCGCACGCCGGTCCTCTTCCAGGCCGGCAGCTCGACGGCGGGAAAGGCGTTCGCGGCGAAGCACGCCGAGGGAGTCTTCGTCGGCGGGCGCGACGCCGCGGCCTACCGTGAGAACGTCCAGGACCTCCGCCGCCTGGCGGTCGACAACGGGCGGAAGGCCGACCACATCAAGGCCTTCGCCGGGGCCGTCGTCATCGTCGGCAGGACGCACAAGGAAGCGCAGCGCAAGGCGGACGAGTACCGCCGCCTCTCTAGCGCAGAGGGCTATCTCGCGCATGCCGGCGGAGGCGGGATCGACCTCGCCGCCTACCGGCCGGACGAGGTGATCGACGACATCCTGGCGCGCGAGAACCGCCCCGGCCGGGACAGGCAGCCGAGCAACCGGCGGCACCCGGCGGGTACCACCGTCGGGCAGGCACTGGAGCGCATCACGAGGTTCGACCGTGGGCCGTTCGTCGCCATCGGTACGCCGACCGAGGTCGCGGACGAGATCGAGCGGTGGGTCGAGGGTACCGACCTCGACGGGTTCAACCTGCGGCAGTTCCTCACACCGGGGACGGCGGAGGACTTCGTCGAACTCGTGGTCCCCGAACTGCAGAAGCGCGGCCGGTACCGCACGTCATACGAGGAGTCGACGCTCCGCGAACGGCTGTTCGGCCCGGGCAACACCAGGCTCTTCGACGAGCACGTCGGCGCCCGGTACCGCAACGGTGCCCATCTCGGTCCGGATGCACGCACCCTCGACGCGCTCGGCGTCGAGACCGCCACCCCGTCCTTCGCCTAGGAGTCCCCGTGTCCACGACGACCACCCGGGAGATCCGGACCGGCAGTGCCGTGCCCGCCCTCCCCCACGATGTCCCCTCCGATCCGCCGCGCACGGCGGCGCTCCTCGAGAGGTTCCGCCCGATCTTCTCCGCCGTGGCCGACGGCGCCGCCCGGCGGGAGCAGGAGCGGGTGCTTCCCTTCGCCGAGGTGGAGGCGCTCAAGGAAGCAGGCTTCGGAGCCCTGCGCGTCCCCGCCGCGTACGGGGGATCCGGCGCCAGCCTCCGCCAGCTCTTCCTCCTCCTGACCGAGCTCGCCGCGGCGGACTCGAACCTGGCGCAGCTGTGGCGCGGCCATTTCGCCTACGTCGAGGGGACGCTCCTGCAGCCGCCGTCGGCCCACCGCGACCGCTGGCTCCTCGACATCGCGGCCGGGGCGATGATCGGCAACGCCTCGAGCGAACTGACGGGTACGTCCCTCCGGGACATCCGCACGTCGCTGGCGTCGCAGGCAGCGGACGGCACGCTGACGCTCACGGGGACGAAGTACTACAGCACGGGCAGCCTCTACGCGGACTGGATAGCCGGCAGCGCCGTGCACGACGGCGAGCGCGTCGGGTATGCCGTCCGGGCCACCGCGCCCGGTGTCGACAGGATCGACGACTGGGACGGGTTCGGCCAGCGGCTCACCGGCAGCGGCACGACCCACTTCACCGACGTGCGCGTCGACCCGCAGAACGTGCGTGCCTACTCGCCCGACGCCCCGAGCCACGTCCATGCGTTCTTCCAGCTCGTGCTCGTCGCATCCCTGGCGGGTATCGCGCGGGCGGCCGCTGCGGACGCCGCCGCCTTCGTCCGTCCGCGGACGAGGTCCTACGTCAACGCGACGACGCCGACTCCACGGGAGGACCCGCAGGTGCTCCAGGTCCTCGGTGAGCTGTCGGCGTCCGCGTTCGCCGCCGACGCCGTGGTGCTCGCCGCCGCCGACGCCCTGGATGCCGCGTACCACCGGCTCGAGGCAGCCCGGCTGGAGGATGGACGCGACGCGAAGGAGTCCGCCGGCAGGCAGCCCGACCTGGCGAAGGCGGCGGTCGATCTCGCGGAGGTGGCGGTGAGCCAGGCCCAGCTGGTCGCCGTCGAGCAGTCGCTGCGTGCAGCCACCCACCTCTTCGAGGTCGGCGGGGCATCAGCGACGTCGACGGCCAGGTCCCTCGACAGGCACTGGCGCAACGCGAGGACCATCTCCTCGCACAACCCGGCCATCTACAAGGCACGCTCCCTCGGGCACTGGGCGGTGTACGGCGAGCGCGAGCCGCTACCCGGGAACGGATAGCGGGACCGGGGCCGCGACGACGACCGATAGCGTGGGGGTATGACGCAAGAATTCCGGTACGACGTCGAGATCCTGCACCTGCTGGTGTCCGGTGCCCATGCCTACTTCGGGCGGGCGCGCGACGGTGCCGCCGACGTGGCGACCACCGACGCGGACAGCGTCGAGGTCGTGGCCGGCAAGGGGATCGTGGGTGACCGGTTCTTCGGGAAAGCGGCCCACATGGATGCCGCAGTGACGCTGTTCGCCATCGAATCCCTCGAGGCCATCGCGGCGGACCTCGGGTCCGGCCCCTTCGATCCGCTCCTGCCGCGCCGCAACGTGGTCCTCCGGGGAGCCGAACTCGTCCCGCTCATCGGGCACGACTTCGTCCTCGAGTCGGCGGGCGGGACGGTCGCGTTCCACGGGGGCCGGCATGCCCACCCCTGCGCCTGGATGGACCGGGTCCTGGCGCCCGGGGCGCACAGGGCGATGCGCGGCAGGGGTGGCCTGCGCTGCCGGCCGCTGGGCAGTGGCAGGCTGCACCGCGGACCCGCGGTCCTCGTGAGTCCGATCCCGCTGGACGCGGCCCGGGCGCATAATGCCACGGTGCTCCGGCCCGGCCGGCTCCCCTGACGGGATCGCCCGGAGCGGACCCTCGAGGGGCGGTGGCCCGCCCGGCAGGCGCGGCCGCGCCGACCCCGCGGGCGATCGTCCTGCGCCGACGGGGGCAGTCCGCGTCAGTCGCCGCGGTAGGCGGCCTCGAGGGCGGCGATGTCGAGCTTCTGCATGCCGAGCATGGCCGCCATGGCACGCTGTGCGCCCTCGGCGTCGTCGCCGCCGATCAGGCTGGGCAGTGCCGTTGGGATGATCTGCCACGACAGCCCGAACCGGTCCTTGAGCCAGCCGCACCTGCTCTCCTCGCCGCCGTCGGCGGTCAGCGCGGACCAGTAGCGGTCGACCTCCGCCTGGTCACCGCAGGAGATCTGGAAGGAGACGGCCTCCGTGAAGGAGAACTGGGGGCCGCCGTTGAGGGCCACGAACGACTGGCCGTCGAGGTCGAAGGACACCGTCAGGGCCGGAGCAGCCGCACCCTGCCCTGCACGCGAGACGTTCAGGATGCCGGAGTTCCTGACCACCGAGGTGTACAGCTCGGCCGCTTCCTCCGCGTCGCCGTCGAACCAGAGGCATGGAGTGATCGATCCCATCGAAAGTGCCCTTCGCTCAGGCCGCACCGCAGTGCGGACGGTTGCCCGAATCTAGTTCACGGCCGCCACGACGACAACCACTAGGCTGGTGCCATGGCCCACCGCACCGCTGACGACTCCTTGCTGGGGGGACCGTCCCGGGTCCGCGCGCCGCTCGTACCGGTCGCCTGGCTCGCGGCCGACGTCGTCCTCGTGCTCGCGTTCGCCGCCTCCGGCCGTCGGACCCACGAGCACGGGGTCACGGTTCCGGGTGTCCTCGAGACCGCCTGGCCCTTCCTCCTCGCCTATGCGGTCGCGGCGCTCGCCCTGCGTGCGTGGCGCTCCCCCGCGGCGCCCTGGCCCACCGGGACCGTCCTGTGGGTCGTCACCGTGGCGGGCGGCCTCGCGCTGCGCGCCCTGTCAGGGGCCGGCGTGGCCCTCAGCTTCCAGATCGTCACCCTGCTGGTCCTCGGCGCATTCCTCCTGCTACCCCGCGCGGCGGCACGCTTCGTCGGCCGGCGGCGGCGCCACCACCCCCGCCCCGAGCCGGTAGCGTAGGGGCCGAGGTCCCGTCCCACCCGAAAGGCACGCCATGATCACCGCATTCGTCCTCATCCAGACCGACGCGTCGCGCATCCCGGAGAGCGCGCAGGCCATCTCCGAGATCGAGGGCATCAGCGAGGTCTACTCGGTGACGGGCGAGTGGGACCTCATCGCCATCGCCCGCGTCAGCCGCCACGAGGACCTCGCGGACGTCATCGCCGACCGCCTGTCGAAGATCGAGGGCATCCGTTCGACGACGACGCAGATCGCCTTCCGCTCGTACTCGCAGCACGACCTCGACGCGGCGTTCTCCCTGGGATTCGACAGCTGACCGTGCCACGCCCTCCGGTGCGTGGCGCTGCCGGCCCGGCCCGGATGGTACGACGGTCGCGGCAGGCGCCGGCGATGCGGCTCAGCGGGACCGGCTGACCTCCACCCACCGCTCGAGCACCCCGGCCGCAGCGCCGGAATCGATCGACGCCCGGGCGCGTTCCATCGCGGACCTGACGCGCTCCACGAGCCCACCCTCCGAGCCTTCGTCGAGCGCCACCAGGCCCGCGGCCGCGTTCAGCACGACGGCGTCGCGCACGGGGCCGGTCCCGCCCGCCAGGACCGCGCGCACCACGCCGGCGTTACCCGCGGCATCGGTGCCCCGCAGGGCGTCGACCGGTACGACGTCGAGCCCGAAGTCGCCGGGGTGCACCTCATATGCCTGCACCTTGCCGCCGCGCACTTCCCAGACGGTCGAGGATCCGCTGGTGGTGAGCTTGTCCCGCCCGTCGTCACCGCGGAACACGAGGGCGCGGATGCCCCGCGCGGCGAGGACGCCCGCCATGAGGGGAGCCATCCTGGCGTCCGCGCACCCCAGCGCCTGCGCCGTGACGCCGGCCGGGTTGCTCAGGGGGCCGAGGAAGTTGAAGGCGGTCGGCACGCCGAGTTCCCGGCGCGGCACCGCCACGTGCTTCATCGACGGGTGGAAGACCTGCGCGAAGCAGAAGGTGATACCGACCTCCTCGGCCGTCCTCGCCACATCCGCCGGCGCGAGGTCCAGCCGGACACCGAGTTCCTCGATGACATCGGCGGCACCGGAGGCCGACGAGGCACCACGGTTGCCGTGCTTGACGACCTTCGCGCCAGCCCCGACGGCCACGAGGGAGGACATCGTCGAGATGTTGAGGGTGTTCAGGCCGTCACCACCCGTTCCGACGATGTCGAGAGTGGGTCCTGCGACCTGGATGCGGTGCGCCCGACCGAGCATCGCCTCCACGAGGCCGACCAGTTCATCCACCGACTCGCCCTTGCCGCGCAGCGCGATCAGGAAGCCCGCGATCTGCGCGTGGCTGGCCTCTCCGGCCATGATCGTGTCCATCGCCCATCGGCTCTGCGCGGTGGTCAGATCATCGCCGGCCAGGAGGGACGAGAAGATCGACGGCCAGGTGGGCTGCGCCGCGGCGGGGGTCGTTGTCAGGCTCACCGTCCAAGATTATCTACGAATTGTAGAAAGTCATCCCGGGGAACTTCCGCGTAATCACGGGCGTTGGGGCTCCCTACCGCTTCGCGAACCCCTCCGGGAGCCCGTTTCGCGTTGGTGATCGCCATGATCTTGGGGACATAATGAGTCTGTGACATCTGCGACCCAAGCCCCCAGCGCCGCCCCGCATCCCGCGCTCAACCGCCCGAACATGGTCTCCGTAGGAACCGTGGTGTGGCTGTCCAGCGAGCTGATGTTCTTCGCCGGCCTCTTTGCCATGTACTTCACCCTGCGGTCCACCTCCAGCGAGATGTGGGCCATGGAGACCGAGAAGCTGAACGTCCCGTTCGCGCTCGTGAACACCGTCATCCTGGTGTCGAGCTCCTTCAGCTGCCAGTTCGGCGTGTTCGCCGCCGAACGCCTGCAGCCGCGCAGGACGGGCGGACTCTTCTCCCTCGCCCGCTGGGGCATGGTCGAGTGGTTCCTGCTGACCTTCATCATGGGCGCGATCTTCGTCTCGGTGCAGGCCTACGAGTACGCGGAGCTGGTCTCCGAGGGCGTCGCACTGTCCTCCAATGCGTTCGGCTCCGCCTTCTACATCACCACCGGATTCCACGGGATCCACGTGATCGGCGGGCTCGTCGCGTTCCTCTTCATCATCGGCCGCGCATTCATCGCACGCCGCTTCGGCCACTTCGAAGCCACGTCGGCCATCGTCGTCTCGTACTACTGGCACTTCGTCGACGTCGTCTGGATCGGCCTGTTCATCATCATCTACTTCCTTCAGTAACTGCCTCCTGTAATCTCTTCTACTAGAGGTAGAATTCAATGAAGAACTCCAGCAGCTCTGGCACCACAAAAGGCAGGAACCACTCCGTGAAGGCACTCTCCCAGAGGCGGCGTCACCCACTAGCAGCGTTCGCACTGCTCCTGATGGCGCTCCTTGTCACCGGCGGGATCTACGCCGCAGCCAGCACCGCGAACGAGGCGCAGGCACAGACCACCACGTTCACCGCCGACGACGTCGAAGAGGGCAGCAAGCTCTTCTCGGCCAACTGTGCCTCCTGCCACGGCATGGGAGCCACCGGGTCCCAGGCGGCGCCGTCGCTCGTCGGAGTCGGCGCCGCGTCCGTCGACTTCCAGGTCGGCACGGGCCGCATGCCCATGCAGATGGACGGGCCCCAGGCGCAGGCCAAGCCCGTGCAGTTCACGGACGAGCAGATCAGCCAGATGGCGGCCTACGTGGCGTCCCTCGGTGCCGGTCCCGCCATCCCCTCCGAGGAGATCCTCGATGCATCGGAAGGCGACCCCTCCCACGGTGGCGAGCTGTTCCGCGTGAACTGCGCCATGTGCCACAACGCTGCGGCGGCCGGCGGCGCCCTGACGCAGGGCAAGTTCGCTCCGTCCATCGACGGCACGAGTGAGAAGCACATCTACGAGGCCATGGTCACGGGACCGCAGAACATGCCCGTGTTCAACGACGCGAACATCGCGCCGGAGGACAAGCAGGACATCATCGCGTTCCTGAAGACCATCGAGGAACAGGGCTCCCCTGGTGGAGCGGAACTGGGTTCGCTCGGTCCGGTGTCCGAAGGGCTCTTCATCTGGGTCGCCGGCCTGGGCGTCGTCATCGCCTTCACCGTGTGGCTCACGTCAAGGTCCTCCTGACCATCCGCGCCCGCCTCGAGAACGAATCAATGACAAACCTGCGTACGCAGTACCCACAGAAGGATGAGAGGGATCATGGCCGACTCTAGTAACGGTGCTCCGGGAACCTCGGTGACCGTCGCTACGCCTGGCCGGGAGCTGGACGAGTTCGAGAACCCGGGCCTCCCGCCGCACCGGCCGCGCCTCGCGGACCGGGACCGCCGCGCCGAGAAGCGCGCCGAACGCCAGGTCGCCCTGCTGTTCATCATCTCCGTCCTCGGTACCCTGCTCTTCTTCGCAGGCTACTTCTTCGTCCCCCTCGACCAGACGGTTGAGCGCCTGCGCCTCCAGAACCTGATGCTCGGGCTCGGCACCGCTTTCGCGATGCTCGGTATCGGCGTGGGTATCGTCCACTGGGCCAAGACGCTCATGCCGGACCACGAGGTCACGGAGAGCCGCCACGAGATCCGGCCCGAGCGCGATCGCCAGGACGCGGAGAAGATCGTCAACGACATCCTCGACGAGTCCGGCATCAAGCGCCGCCCGCTGATCCGCAACACGCTCCTGGGCGCCGCGCTGCTGGCTCCCCTGCCGGCGATCGCGATCTTCCGCGACCTCGGTCCCCTGCCTGGTGACTCGCTGAAGCACACCATGTGGGACGCGGGCGTCCGCCTGACGCGTGATCCGAGCGGCACGCCGATCCGGGCCTCGGACGTGACGATCGGCTCGGCGTTCCACGTCATCCCCGAAGGCCTCAACGAGGTCGAGAACAAGCTCGAGGAGAAGGCGAAGGCGGTCGTGCTGCTGATGCGCCTCGACCCCGAGGAACTGAATCCCTCTCCCGGGCGGGAGAACTGGGGCCACGACGGCATCGTCGCGTACTCGAAGATCTGCACGCACGTCGGCTGCCCGGTAGCGCTCTACGAACAGTTGACCCACCACCTGCTGTGCCCCTGCCACCAGTCCACCTTCGACCTCGAGCAAGAGTGCAAGGTCATCTTCGGACCGGCTGCGCGGCCGCTGCCACAGCTTCCCATCGAAGTCGACGACGAGGGCTACCTCGTCGCGTCGAGCGATTTCCAAGAACCCGTAGGACCTAGTTTCTGGGAGCGAGGCTGACATGAGCAGCTCAACTGCGACGCAAACCTACGTGCCGAAGACGCGCGTGGGCAAGGTCACCGACTATGTCGACTCGCGAGTCGGCGGCTCGGGGATCGTCAAGGAGTTCGGCCGCAAGATTTTCCCCGACCACTGGACCTTCATGTTCGGTGAGGTGGCACTGTACACCTTCGTCATCCTGCTGATCTCCGGTACCTTCCTCACCTTCTTCTACGATCCGTCCATGGCCGAGACGCACTACGAGGGCAGCTACCTGCCCCTGCGCGGCGTCGAGATGTCCGTGGCCTACGCATCCTCGCTGGACATCTCCTTCGACATCCGCGGCGGGCTGTTCATGCGGCAGATCCACCACTGGGCGGCACTCCTCTTCGCCGCGTCGGTGGCCGTGCACATGCTCCGCGTGTTCTTCACCGGCGCGTTCCGTCGCCCCCGCGAATTCAACTGGGTGGTCGGATGTGTCCTGCTCATCCTGAGCCTCGCTGCCGGCTTCACCGGCTACTCGCTCCCCGATGACCTGCTCTCCGGAAACGGACTGCGCATCATCGACGGCGTCATGAAAGCCATCCCCGTGGTCGGCACCTACCTGAGCTTCTTCCTCTTCGGCGGAGAGTTCCCCGGCACCATGATCATCGGCCGCCTGTACGTGCTGCATATCCTCCTGATCCCGGCAGTGATCCTGCTGCTGATCGGCATCCACCTGTTCATGGTCGTGCTGCACAAGCACTCGCAGTTCCCTGGCCCCGGCCGCACCAACACGAACGTCGTCGGCTACCCCGTCGGTCCGGTCTACGCTGCCAAGGCAGGCGGATTCTTCTTCATCGTGTTCGGCGTCCTCGCCGCGATCGCCGCTGCATTCACCATCAACCCGATCTGGAACTACGGTCCGTACGACCCCTCCCCGGTGTCGGCCGGCACGCAGCCCGACTGGTACATCGGCTGGGTGGACGGTGCCCTGCGCCTGATGCCGGGTACCCTCGGCCCCAACTTCGACTTCGAATTCCAGATCCCCTTCCCCTGGGGCGTCAACACCCTGTCCCTGAACGTCCTGATCCCCGCACTGGTCCCCGCGATCATCGTCTTCACCCTGATGTTCGCGTGGCCCTGGATCGAGGCGTGGGTGACGAAGGACAAGCGCGAACATCACCTGCTCGACCGCCCTCGGAACGCCCCGAGCCGGACTGCCATCGGCGTCGCAGGCGTCGTGTTCTACTGCGTGCTGTGGGCTGCTGCAAGCTCGGACCTCATCGCCACGCACTTCCTGGTGTCCCTGAACGACGTCACGTACTGGCTCCGCTTCCTGGTGTTCTTCGGGCCAATTATCGCCTTCATGGTGACGCGACGCATCGCCCTTGCCCTGCAGCGCAAGGACCGTGAGATCGCCCTGCACGGTCGCGAGACCGGACGCATCGTGCGGCTTCCGCACGGCGAGTTCATCGAGGTCCACGAGCCCGTCGACGACTACAAGCGCTACAAGCTGGTCAGCTTCAACTCGCCCGAGGTCATGGTCCCGAAGCCGGACGAGAACGGCAAGATCAGCCGCCTCGACAAGGTCCACGGACGCGTCTCGCGTTTCTTCTTCGAGGACCGCGTCGCACCCGTGACCCCGAAGGAACTGGCCGCTTCCCACGGCGACCACCATGGCGAGGTCGCAGGAGCGAAGGACCGCGAGTCCATCGCCAGCCACTAAGGGGCCCCCGGCCCTGACCGCCTGACAGAAGGGCCCGGACGGATTCTGAACTGCTCCCCGGAAGTTGGACTGAGAAATTCAGTTTCGACTCCCGGGGAGCATTTTTATGCATGCACGTAGTTCGTTGTCGGTGGAGCAGC
>NZ_JBIVQL010000018.1:0-51613 GCF_044755105.1 Arthrobacter sp. NPDC092385 | reverse complement strand
AAAGCTCGAGGGCCTGAGCCCGGTGCAATACCGTGCTCAGACCCTCGCGGCCTAACCTACTTACTTAGCCAGTCCAACATCCGGGGACCAGTTCACATGGGCTGCGGTCCTTCCGTCCGCGCGTCCGCTGCTGCTACCAGCCGCGCTCGGCGAGGCGGTGCGGCTGCGGGATCTCGTCCACGTTGATGCCGACCATGGCTTCGCCCAGGCCGCGTGAGACCTTGGCGATCATGTCCGGGTCGTCGTGGAACGTGGTCGCCTGGACGATCGCGTGGGCGCGCTCGGCGGGGTTGCCGGACTTGAAGATGCCGGAGCCGACGAAGACACCGTCCGCGCCGAGCTGCATCATCATGGCCGCGTCCGCGGGGGTCGCGATGCCGCCGGCGGTGAACAGGACGACGGGAAGGCGACCGGCAGCGGCCACCTCCTTGACGAGCTCGTAGGGCGCCTGCAGCTCCTTGGCGGCGACGTACAGCTCGTCCTCCGCCATGGAGGACAGGCGGTTGATCTCGGAGCGGATCTTGCGCATGTGCATGGTGGCGTTGGAGACGTCGCCGGTGCCGGCCTCTCCCTTGGAACGGATCATCGCCGCGCCCTCGTTGATGCGGCGCAGCGCCTCGCCGAGGTTGGTCGCACCGCAGACGAAGGGGACGGTGAACTTCCACTTGTCGATGTGGTTGGTGAAGTCCGCCGGCGTGAGGACCTCCGACTCGTCGATGTAGTCGACGCCGAGGGACTGCAGGACCTGCGCCTCCACGAAGTGGCCGATGCGGGCCTTGGCCATGACCGGGATGGAGACGGCTTCGATGATGCTGTCGATCATGTCGGGATCGCTCATGCGGGAAACGCCGCCCTGGGCACGGATGTCCGCGGGAACCCGTTCGAGCGCCATGACGGCTACCGCACCGGCGTCTTCGGCGATGCGGGCCTGCTCGGCTGTGACGACATCCATGATGACGCCGCCCTTGAGCATTTCGGCCATTCCGCGCTTGACCCGGTTGCCGCCGGTCCGTGCTGTGGTTGCCGAATTGTCTTCAACGGTGGACACAACTTGCCCCTAAAGGTAGATAAAAACTGACACTTCATGATACGCCGCCCGGACCGCACTCCGGCTCGCCGGCGTCGTTCCGTCACCGGCCGTCACAGACGTGTTCCGGGGCGATCGGAACCCGGCTGCCCCGGCGTCAGGCGGAGGGTGTCGAGGCTCCGGCCACCATCACCTCCCGGCGCTCGAGTTCGTCCAGGACGCTGTCGAGCGCCCCCTCGGGCCACGGCGCCGACCGTCCCGCATCGGCGCCCGTGCCCACTACGCCACCCCGGGGCGCCGTTTCACGCTGGAGCAGGAGCAGATCGGCTTCCGAGACGATCTGCAGGTCGGTCGGCAGGAACCCTGGTGCGTGCATCATGGTGGCCCTCCTTCGTGTCGTAGGGGCTCTCCCCGGTTAGACGGACCATTGGCCGTCGATTCATCGGTCAGGGAGCACCCGGTACTGTGACGGGCATCAGCCGACGAGCAGGAGGCGCACGGGATGGCAGTCGACGGTTACGCGGACGATCGCCTGGTCGCGCTGTACGACGAGTTCAATCAGGGGACGTGGGACACGGACTTCTATGCAGCGGAGCTCGGCGGAACCGGCCTGCGGGTCGCGGATGTCGGCTGCGGCACCGGGTCCTTCGCGGTACGGCTGGCACAGCTGGGGCACACGGTGACGGGCGTCGAGCCTGCACCGCGCATGCTGGCCGTCGCGCGGGCCAGGCCCGATGCGAAGCGGGTGACCTGGCTCGATGGAACCGCCCGCGATCTGCCCACCGGACCCTTCGACGCGGCAGTGATGACGGGGCATGCCTTCCAGTGCCTGCTCACGGACGAGGAGATCCTCGAAACCCTGACCGAGGTTCGCCGACGCCTCGCCCCGGGCGGGCGCTTCCTGTTCGAGACGCGCAACTCCGGACGGCGGGCGTGGCTGGACTGGCAGAGCCCGGACGGTCCGGATGCCGTCGAGTCGAGTGCGGGCCCGCTGCTCACGGCGTGGACACTCGTCGAGGTGCTGGGCGAACTCGTCACGTTCGAAGCGTGGACGAGGTTCGAGGCGGACGGAGCGGAAGTGACGGACACCAGCACGCTCCGCTTCGTACCGCCCGCTCGGCTCGCCGTGTTGCTCGACGAGGCGGGCTACAGTGCCATCGAGTGGCGCGGCGACTGGGACGGCTCGGCTTTCGACGCCTCCACCAGCAGGGAGATCATCGTGGTGGCGTCCGTGCCGCAGGAAGAGGCGCCGGCCTCTGCGGGCAGCGGTCGAGCCTTCCGGCGAGAGGCAGGGCTCCATCCCCCGTGCTTGCCTCCGTCTGACGGATCGATAGCCTGATCCCATGCGCGACAGGTACGGCCAGTGTGGCCGCGCTGCCGGTCGACGCCATCGAGCATGTGGGGTCGACCTCGGTCCAGGGACTGCCGGCGAAGCCCGTTCTGGACATCGACGTCGGCTGGTCATCTTCGACCTCAATACCCGTGGGACGTCGCCCTGGCGGGAAGCTCCGGGAACTGCAGTAAGGCTTCGATGACATACGGAATGTCCCGCCGGAGACTCTTAAAGACCGGCTGCCTCGGTGCGTCCATCGACCCGGCCGGCCCCGCGAAGGCTCGGGATCGGGCGGCGCGTGCCGTTCCTGCTACTGCCGAGGCGCCCAGGTCGCTTCCGGGAAGTGCCTGCCGGGAGCTCACGGCTGCCGCCCAGGCGTCGGTGGTGCCGACGGAGGCCCAGTTGGAGTTCAGCAGTGCGAGCAGGGTCGTGTGTACGGTCCTGGCGTCCGCGGAACCGGCGTCGTTCGCGATGTTGATCGCACCTGTGGCGTCGGAGAGGACCTCGGTGGTGAAGCCGAGGCCTTCGGCCTCGACGGCCGAGCCGAGGATGCAGTTGTTGGTCATGTATCCCACGAGGGTGACGGTGTCGAGATCGTGCTCACGCAGCCACCCTGTCAGGTCGGTGCCGGCGTAGACCGAGCCGTACTGCTTCACGACGCTTTTCCACGCCTCCGTACGCCTGCTCTCGATCTCGGGGTGGAGCTCGAACTCGGGGCTGCCCGGGGCGAAGACGGGAGCTCCCTCGCCTGCCGTGTGCTGGACCGCCACGATGGGGATACCGGCCGCCGTGGCGGCGTCGATGGCCGCCGTGATACAGGGCAGGGACTGCTCGTGCGGTGGGTACTGGATCTCGAGGAGGCCACCGAAGTACTGCTGCTGGACATCGACGAGAACGAGGGCGCGGCGGGGGGTGCTCATGGTGCGGGTTTCTCCTGCGATCGAAGGGATGATGCTTGCCGGCTAGGCATTGCCTCCATCCTCGATCCTGCGGCATCGGACCGACAGTGGCACGTATGCCGAGATACGATGAGTTCAGGCCATTGAGAGGATTCTTCGTGCGTATCGCGGTGTATGCCTTCGGAGGCGCGACGATGTTCCATCTGGCCGTTCCGCAGATGGTCTTCGACGAGGTCACGCGGCAGGGGCTCGGACAGTGGAGGACCACCCTGTTCTCAGACCAGCCCGGCTCGATCCGCACGGCGGAGGGCTACGAGCTGGCCGGGATCGAAGGCCCAGAGGCCGCGGCGAGGGCGGACATCGTGGTGGTGCCCTCGTGGTTCGACGACGGGCGCGTGCTGAGCGACGCCCTGCGGGTCGTGCTGCGCGACGCACACCGGCGGAATGTTCCGGTTCTGGGACTGTGCCTCGGAGCGATCGCCGTGGCGGACGCCGGCCTGCTGACCGGCCGCCAGGCTGTCACCCACTGGCAGGCCTTCACCGCCCTGACCGAGCGACACCCGGACATCCTCCTCGACCGCTCTGTCCTGTACATCGACCACGGGGACGTCATGACCTCGGCGGGCACGGCGTCGGGCCTGGACGCATGCCTTCATCTCGTGCGGAGCCGCCTCGGCGCAGAAGCGGCGAATACGGTAGCCCGCAGCCTCGTCGTCGCGCCCCACCGTGAAGGCGGACAGGCACAGTACATCGAGCGCCCTGTTCCGGAGCGTTCCACCGACGACCCCATCACGCACCTGCTCGAGTGGGCGCTCGCCAATCTCCGTCAACCACTCACCGTCGACCGCCTGGCGGAGCAGGCTCACATGAGCCGCCGCACTCTCATCCGAGCGTTCCGCGCAGCCACCGGGACAACGCCCTCCGCCTGGATACGGTCCCGGCGGCTCGACACGGCACGGCGCCTGCTGGAGACCACGGGCCTGACGATCGAAGAGGTCGCCGAACGCTGCGGATTCGGCAACACCGTCACCTTCCGCCAGAACTTCGCGGCGGCCTTCTCGACCACCCCGACCGATTACAGGCGCCGCTTCGACACCCGCCCCTCAGCAACCGTGCTCTGACGCGACCTCTGCAGGCTAGCATCGGCCGCAGGCGCGGAGACGGGCGGGTCTCAGGGAGCTTGCCGGTCCGCGAGCGACTGGCGGCGGACCGTGCGGACCCGCTGGTACACCGTGACGAGGCTCGCCACCGCGAGGAGAACGAGGACGGCCAGCAGGAAGCCCTGCGGCAGGCCCAGTCCGGTCAGGCCTGTCACGACCAGCACGGAGACGAGCCGCTCCGCACGCTCGGCGAGCCCGACGTTCGCTGTGAAGCCCAGCGATTCGGCCTTGGCCCGCGCGTAGGAGACGAGCATCCCGAGGACGAGGCACGCGAGGGCTGCCACCGCGACGGCCGCGTTCTGCCCGCCGGTGAAGAACCAGATGGCGACGCCGGCGAAGAGGGCGCCGTCGGCGATCCGGTCGAGCGTGGAGTCGAGGAAACTCCCCCAGAGCCCGCTGTGGCCCTTCATGCGCGCCATGATCCCGTCCACGACGTCGGAGAACACGAAGAGGGTGATGAAGACCGTGCCCCAGAAGAGCTGGCCGAGCGGATAGAAGACCAGCGCGCCACCGGCCACGCCGACGGTTCCCGCGATGGTGACGGCGTCGGGGGTGACGCCCCATTTGAGCAGCAGGCGGGCCAGCGGCGTGAAGAGCCTCGTGAAGAACCCCCGCGCGTACCTGTTGAGCATCAGGCGCCCGCTCCTGGAGTCCCGCCGTCGGACGGCCACGCGGCGGCGACCTGTTCGCGGACCTCGCCGAGCGTCTGGGTGATGGCCTTGGTCTGCGCGATGATCGGGAGGAAGTTTCCGTCGCCGCCCCACCGTGGCACCACGTGCTGGTGCAGGTGGGCGGCGATGCCCGCACCGCCGGTGGCCCCCTGGTTCATGCCGAGGTTGAAACCGGACGGGTTGGAGACCTGGCGCAGCACGCGCATGGCGGTCTGCGTGAGGGCCGCGATCTCGGCGGTCTCCGCCTCGTCGACGTCCGTGTAGTCGGGCACGTGCCGGTAGGGGCAGACCAGGAGGTGTCCCGCGTTGTAGGGGAACAGGTTCAGCAGCACGAAGGCATGCGTGCCCCGATGCACGATGAGCGATTCCTCGTCGCTCAGGTGGGGCGCCCGGCAGAACGGGCACGTCTGTTCCGACGTGACCTGCTCCTGCCCTCCCTTGATGTAGGCGAGGCGGTGCGGCGTCCACAGCCGCTGGAAGGCGTCCGGCACGCCCGCCAGCTCGAAACCGTCCGTCACTGCCGGGTCGCCCGGGTAGGACGCGGGCATCCCCCGAGTGTCCGCGTCCTCCATCAGACCGTGGCCTCCCGGCTGCGTACCGCCTCCACGATCCGGCGGACGGCCTCGTCCACGGGCACCTGGTTGTCCTGGCTGCCGTCGCGGAACCTGAAGGAGACGGCGTTCGCCTCCTGGTCCTCGCCACCGGCGATGAGGACGAAGGGCACCTTCTCCTTGCTCGCCGTCCGGATCTTCTTCGGGAAGCGATCCGAGCCGGCGTCGACCTGCGCGCGGATACCTTCGGCCTTCAGCTTGTCGACGACGTCGAACAGGTAGTCGTTGAACGCTTCGGCGACCGGGATGGCGAGGACCTGCACGGGCGCCAGCCACGCCGGGAACGCTCCGGCGTAGTGCTCGGTCAGCACACCCATGAAGCGCTCGATCGACCCGAACAGTGCGCGGTGGATCATGACCGGGCGCTGGCGCGAGCCGTCCGCCGCCTGGAACTCGAGCTCGAAGCGCTCGGGCAGGTTGAAGTCCAGCTGGATCGTGGACATCTGCCAGGTGCGGCCGATGGCGTCGCGTGCCTGCACCGAGATCTTCGGACCGTAGAACGCCGCTCCCCCGGGATCGGGCACGAGCTCCAGCCCGGAGGCCTCGGCGACCTCGGCGAGGGTGCGCGTGGCCTCCTCCCAGATCTCGTCCGACCCGACGGACTTCTCCGGGTTCCGGGTGGACAGCTCCAGGTAGAAGTCCTCGAGGCCGTAGTCCTTGAGCAGTCCGAGCACGAAGTTCAGTGTCTCGGTGAGCTCGTCCTTCATCTGGTCACGGGTGCAGTAGATGTGGGCGTCGTCCTGGGTCATGCCGCGCACGCGCGTCAGCCCATGGATGACACCGGACTTCTCGTACCGGTAGACCGAGCCGAACTCGAACAGGCGCAGCGGCAGCTCACGGTAGGACCGCCCGCGGGACCTGAAGATCAGGTTGTGCATCGGGCAGTTCATGGGCTTGAGGTAGTAGTCCTGGCCGGGCTTGCGCACCGTGCCGTCCTCGTTGAGCTCCTCGTCCACGTGCATGGCCGGGAACATGCCGTCCCGGTACCAGTCGAGGTGGCCGGAGACCTCGTAGAGGTGGCCCTTGGTGATGTGCGGCGTGTAGACGAACTCGTACCCGGCGTCCGTGTGGCGCTGGCGCGAGTAGTCCTCCATGGCCTTGCGGATGATCCCGCCTTTGGGGTGGAACACCGGCAGGCCGGAGCCGAGCTCGTCCGGGAACGAGAAGAGATCCAGTTCCGTGCCGAGGCGCCGGTGGTCGCGCCGCTCGGCCTCCGCCAAACGCTCCTGGTAGGCCTTGAGGGCGTCCTTCGTGGGCCAGGCCGTCCCGTAGATGCGCTGCAGCTGCTTGTTCTTCTCGCTGCCGCGCCAATAGGCGGCCGCCGAACGCGTCAGGGCGTAGGCGTTGGAGATGAGCTTGGTGTTCGGCAGGTGCGGGCCCCGGCAGAGGTCCTGCCACACGACGTCGCCGGACTTGCGGTCCACGTTGTCGTAGATGGTCAGTTCACCGGCGCCCACCTCGACGGACGCGCCGTCCTCCTCCGTCGCCCCGCCCTTCAGGCCGATCAGTTCGAGCTTGTACGGCTCGTCCTTCATGGCCTCGCGGGCCTCGTCCTCGGACACGACCCGGCGTACGAAGCGCTGGTTGGCGTTGACGATCCTGAGCATCATCTTCTCGAGCTGCTTGAGCTCGTCGGGCGTGAACGGCTCCTCGACGTCGAAGTCGAAGTAGAAACCGTCGGTGATGTAGGGGCCGATGCCGAGCTTCGCCGCGGGGCGCAACTGCTGGACGGCCTGGGCCATGACGTGCGCGGCGGAGTGGCGCAGCACCTCGAGCCCTGCGGGGTCCTCGAGCGTGACCCCCTCCACGGACGCGCCGTCGGGCAGTTCCTGGTCCAGGTCCTTCAGTTCGCCGTCCACGCGCATGACGACGACGTCGCGCCGCTCGCTGAACAGTTCCGTGCCGGTGGTACCCGTGGTCGCCTGCTTCTCTTCGCCGTCGACGAGAAGTTTCATGGGCTGGGGCGCTGACACGGATGGTCTCCTTGATGCTGGGAAATGGGTGCCCGCAGAGGGCGCGACGGGATCCGGCCGGAGCCGGGACCGCCCTCCTGATCGTATCGGGTGGCCGGGAGGCCGACCAACAAGCTCGCCGGTGCGGGCCGGGACGGGCGGGAGGAATGGCACGGCTTCGTACAGCGTTGACACCGGTGCGGGAGACAACTTCCCGCGCATCGACACCAGAGTGCGGTACCACCGCACCCAGCATGAGGAGCACCGTGGACTACACGCCAGAAGCAGGATCCATCACCATGTTCTCCACCTCGTGGTGCGGGTACTGCCGTCGCCTGAAGTCCCAGCTGGACGCGCAGGGCATCGGCTACACCGAGGTCAACATCGAGGAGGTCGAGGGGACCGCCGAGCTCGTGGCGTCCCTCAACGGGGGCAACCAGACGGTGCCCACCGTGATCTTCCCGGACGGCAGCACCGCCACGAACCCCTCCGTGGCAGAGGTCAGGGCCAGGGTCGCCGTCTAGCCCGGGCGACCTCCGCGCACCGCGTCCGTCCCCCATATGCTGGGAGCGGTGGCTCCGTTCTCCGGGCCACCGCTCCCAGCGGAAGGACAGCGAAGACATGGTGCACAAAGTTCAGGGCGTCGTGGTGCGGGCGAAGGATGCCCCCGCCACCATCGAGACCATCCTGGTCCCGGACCCGGGGCCCGGTGAGGCGCTCGTCGACATCCTCACCTGCGGCGTCTGCCACACCGACCTGCACTACAAGCAGGGCGGCATCAACGACGAGTTCCCGTTCCTGCTGGGCCATGAGGCCACCGGCGTCGTGAGCGCCGTCGGCGACGACGTCACGACCGTGGCCCCCGGCGACCGCGTCATCCTCAACTGGCGTGCGGTCTGCGGCGAGTGCAGGGCATGCCGTCGGGGCGAGCCCCAGTACTGCTTCGACACGCACAATGCCACGCAGAAGATGACGCTCGAGGACGGCACCGTCCTCTCCCCCGCGCTCGGGATCGGCGCTTTCGCCGAGAAGACCCTCGTGGCCGCGGGCCAGTGCACCAAGGTGGATCCAGCAGCGGATGCCGCGGCGGTCGGGCTGCTCGGCTGCGGCGTCATGGCCGGGATCGGCGCCGCCATCAACACGGGCAACGTCTCGCGCGGCGACTCGGTCGCCGTCATCGGGTGCGGCGGCGTGGGGATCGCGGCCGTCGCCGGTGCGAAGCTCGCGGGAGCCACCACGATCATCGCCGTCGACATCGACGACCGGAAGCTCGAGCTCGCGAAGGGCCTCGGGGCGACGCACGTCCTGAACTCCAGGGCCGAGGACCCCGTGGAAGCCATCCGGGCCCTCACCGGCGGGAACGGGGCCGACGTCGTGATCGACGCCGTCGGGCGTCCCGAGACCTACAAGCAGGCGTTCTACGCCCGCGACCTCGCCGGGACCGTGGTGCTCGTCGGGGTCCCCACGCCAGAGATGACCATCGAGCTTCCGCTGCTCGACGTCTTCGGACGCGGCGGATCCCTCAAGTCCTCCTGGTACGGGGACTGCCTGCCCAGCCGGGACTTCCCGATGCTGGTCAGCCACTACCTGCAGGGAAACCTCGATCTCGACGCGTTCGTCACCGAGCGCATCCGCCTGGACCAGGTCGAGGAAGCCTTCGAGAAGATGCACGGCGGCGCCGTGCTCCGCTCGGTGGTGGAGCTCTGATGGCCGCGAGGGTGGAGCACCTCGTCACCTCGGGCACCTTCTCGCTCGACGGCGGCACCTGGGACGTCGACAACAACGTGTGGATCGTGGGCGACGACGAGGAATGCGTCGTGATCGACGCGCCGCACGATGCCGCCGCGATCATCGACCAGATCAACGGGCGCGTCGTCCGGGCGATCCTCCTGACGCACGCGCACGACGACCACATCCGCGCGGTCGGCGACCTCTTCGACGTCGTGCACGCGCCGATCTACCTCCACGACGGCGACCGGGAGCTCTGGAACATGGTGTTCCCGGAGCTGAGCCCCGACCAGTCCATCGCCGACGGCGACACGATCGAGGTGGCCGGCGTGACCCTGACCGCCCTGCACACGCCCGGACACTCCCCCGGATCCGTCTGCTACTACCTCGAGGAGGCCGGCACCGTCTTCACGGGCGACACGCTCTTCCAGGGCGGACCGGGCGCCACCGGACGTTCCTTCAGCGACTTCCCGACGATCATCGAGTCCATCCGCACCAGGCTGCTGACCCTGCCGCCGGACACGATCGCGCGCACCGGCCACGGGGACAGCACGACGATCGGAGACGAGGCACCGCACCTCGACGAATGGATCGCGCGCGGCCACTGACACCCGGGCGTTCCGTCCTCCGTTCAGGACGGGCGGGACGCCCCTTCAGGACGGGCGGGACGCCGCGGGTGCAGGGGCATGCGCATCGAGGCGGACCGCCGCGGTGTACGCGGCCAGCAGCGAATCCTCGACGTCGCCCACCGTCACCCCGGCAACGAGGTCCTCGGCCGCTCCCGCGGTGGCAGGCCGCCACGGGAGCCCCAGGGCCGCGTAGACGTCGGTGAGGACGGCGCGGAGGGGCGCCGAGTCCTCGACGACGATCACCGAGGAGAACAGCCACGCGCCGGCGACCACCCGCTGGGCCGTGCCCACGAGCTTGAGTGCGGGAACGCCGTCCTGCCGTCCGTGCACGCTGAACTCGCCCGGGCAGTACTCGCCCGGCACCTCGCCCACCTGCGCGTCGAGTCCGACGTCGGCGAGCACCCCGGCGAAGAAGTCCCCGAAGGCGGCGAAGCGGGCGCGCGTGCCGGCCACGGCGTCGTGCGCGGGTTCGATGTGGTCGACGACCAGGCAGCCCCGATGGTAGGCGGCCGCCCGCCCGCCGGCCCGCCTCACGAGCGGCACGAAACCCTGGTCCGCGGAGGCTGCACTCGCCCCGTCGAATCCCGGGAGCCGCGCGTCCCGCTGCCCGAAGGCGACGGTCGGGCTCGGCCGGTAGAGGCGGAGGGTAGGGGGCCGCACACCTGCGGCGACATCGCGCAGGAGCGCGATCCCGCGCTCGAGTTCTGCAGCCGCATCAGCCGATACCGGGTCGACGACGAGCGCCAGTTCGCCGGCGCCCTTCCACGGATTGCTCATCCGGCCATCGTAGGCAGTCGGTTGTGCCGGGCGCGCCCCTCGGCCTGTCGCACGGAGGCGTCAGGGTGTCGGCAGGGGCGTCCAGTCGAGCCAGAGCCCTGCCTCGATCGCGATGGCCGCCGGCACGGTGTGCGGCCCGTCGAACTCCCGGTACACCACCTCGTAGCCGCGCCGCTTGAGGGCCGGGACCACGCGCCGGCTCGTGGCATCGATCGGGAGGACGGTGTCCTCGGTGCCGTGGGAGACGAAGACGGCCGGCTGTCCGTTCTGCGGCCCGGGCGGGACGAATCCGGGCGAGAACGCGACCACCTTGCGGAAGAGGTCGCCGTTCGCCAGCCCGAGTCCCAGCGCGTAGGACGCGCCGTCGGAGAAGCCGGCCACCCCGATCCGCTCCGGGTCCACCGGGACGAACGAGAAGACCTCCTCGAGCGCCCTGTCGATGACCGCCGTGTCCGGTCCGAACCCACCACGGATGGCGTCCCACGTGCCGCCCCGCGACGCCGGCGCGAGGATGACGATCCCGAGCTGCTCCGCCGCCGCGCGCAGGACGGACAGGCCGCCCTGCGCGTCCCCGCCGGCACCGTGGAGTGCCACGAGCAGCGGGACCGGCTCATCGGTGGCCAGGGATTCCGGGACGTACACGATCGGGTCCCTGGTCCCCGCGACACCGAGCGCGCTCACCCCCGTCATGGTCGCCGGGCCGGGGTCCGCGGCGCCGGGGCGGGCGGTGAGCACGGCGGGATCCTTCGTATCCTCAGGCTGTCCTGTCTCCATGGGTCCTCCCTCGCAGGCCGTCGCAGCCACGAGGAGCGGCGCGATCATCGCACCGGCAAGCACGGATCTCCTCGTTGCCACACACGGATTCTAGGTTTTCGGGCATGCCGTGATCCCGGTTGCCGTCAACCGCGAAGTCGGCTAGCAGCGGGCGCGGAACGCCCGAACAGGTAGCCCCGGCACCGGGTCTTCGCCCGGCGCCCAGGAGTTCCAGGCGCCGAGCAGGGACCGGGCGGCTTCTGCAGGATCAGGAGCCGCGCACAGGGCGGACACGACGGCGATCCCCGCCGCACCCGCCCGGCGCAGCGGAGCGGCGTCGGCGGCGTCGATGCCCCCGATCGCCACACAGGGAAGGGCGGAAGCCCCTGCCAGGCGGGCGAAGCCGTCGACGCCGAGCGGCGTCGGATGGTCCGGCTTTGTCGCGGTGGCGTGCACGGCGCCCACCCCGAGATAGTCCACGGTGCCGGGCGGCAGGGCGTGGGCGACGGCGAACTGCTCCGCGGTGGCAGCACTCAGGCCGACGACGGCGTCGGGGCCGACGACGCTCCGCACGAGGCCGGCCGGAAGGTCGGACTGGCCCACATGCACGCCATGGACCGGGGCACCCTGCTCGCGTGCCGCCAGGTACACGTCGACCCGGTCGTCGACCAGGACGGGCACGCGATCGCCGACGGCCTCGGCCACCGCGACCAGGAGGGTGAGAAGGTCGCGGCCCCCCGCGTGCTTGTCCCGCACCTGCACGCACGTCGCACCGCCCGCCACCGCGGCCGCGACGACATCCGGGACGGTCCGCGGAGTACTCAGCAGCGTGTCGGTCACGAGATAGAGCGGCAGGTAAGACGCCGGGAGCGGCCGCGGCATCAGTCGCCGTCCGGGAGGTTCAGGCCCTGCACGACGTCGGCCGGCGTGATGGCGGCGAGCGCATCGAGGAAAGCGGGCGCGAAGGTGCCGGGACCCGCCGCAAGTGCGGCGGCCTTCTCGGCGGCGAGCGTGTAGACGCCGGTGGCGGCGGTCGCGGCGAGCAGTGCATCCGGTGTGAGGGAGGCGAAGGCGGCCATGACGGCGCCGAGCGCGCAGCCGCCGCCCGTCACGCGCGTCAGCAGAGGAGTGCCGTTGTCCACCCGGATGACCGCGCCGCGGGCGGGGACGACGGCGTCGACGGGACCGGAGATCGCGACGACCGATCCGTGGCGCTGCGCGAGCGCGCGGGCGGCGTCGAGCGCCGCTGCGGTCTCGTCGGTGGAGTCCACCCCGCGTCCTCCGCCGCCCGCGCCCGCGAGGGCGATGATCTCGGAGGCATTGCCGCGGATGATCGTGGGCCCGAGGGCGACGAGCTGCCGCGCGGCGTCGGTCCGGACGGAGAGGAAGCCCACGGCGACGGGGTCGAGGACCCACGGGGTGCCGGCAGACCCGGCGGCCTCCGCAGCTTCACGCATGGCTGCGCGCTGACTGTCGGTCGGCGTGCCGAGGTTGACGAGGACCCCCGAGGCGACGGGCGCGAACTGGCCGGCCTCCCCGGGGATGTCCACCATGGCGGGAGCGGCGCCGAGTGCGAGCAGGACATTGGCGGTGAAGTTCGTGACGACGGCATTGGTGACGCACTGGACCAGCGGCGAGGCGTTCCGGAGGTCCGCGAGCAGTGCCGCGCATGCTTCGGCGGTGACCCGGCCGTCCTGCGGCGACGCGCCGCGCTCCGGTGCTGGGGGGCGTGTCTGCGCAGGTGTCTCGGTCATGGCTGCCTTTCGCCGGTCGGGCGGAAGGACGGACGGACCGAAGGCCCGGCAGGACATCCCTTCGCCAGTATGAGCTGGATCAGGTTCGACGGGTCTCATCTCAGCCCCTCCCGTGGAGGGACACCCCGTGTCGCTGTTCGAACGATAACGCCTCGGCGCGGAGCTTCCAAGCCGGGGGCGGAAGGGCGGGCACCCGTGCAGCAGGCACGTGCACCCGCCCCAGGGATCAGCGGCCGCCCTCGATTCGGCGGCTGCGCTGCTCCCTGCCGGGGCCTCCGTAGGGGTAGTCGCTGAACGTGGGCGCGCTGACGTCGTCGAGGCGGCCGAGTTCTTCGGGTGTCAGCTCGAGGTCCGCCGACGCGAGGTTGTCCGCCAGCTGCTCCTGCGAGCGCGCTCCGAGGATCACGGAGGTCACGGCGGGCTTCGCCGCGACCCAGGCCAGTGCGACGTGCGAGGCGTTGACGCCGCGTTCGGCGGCGATGCCGGTCACGGTATCGATGATCCGCCACGTCCGGTCCTGGGCGTTGCGCTTCTCCCAGGCCTCCATGCCGCGCTGCGGGTTCTCCCCGAGCCGCGTGGCACCGGTGGGTTCGGTGTCGCGGGAGTACTTGCCGGTCAGCCAGCCGCCGCCCAGGGGCGACCACGGCAGCATCCCCATCTCTGCGTCGAGTACCGCCGGGACGATCTCGGCCTCGATCTCGCGTACGAGCAGCGAGTACTGCGGCTGCAGTGTCACCGGCAGGGAGTAGCCCCGCTGGCGGGCGATCATGACCGCCTTGGTGAGCTGCCAGCCGGTGTAGTTGGAGAACCCGTAGTAGCCGATCTTGCCCTGGACCACCGCTTCGTGGAGGAATCCGAGGGTCTCCTCCAGCGGGGTCAGCGGATCCCACGAGTGCACCTGGTACAGGTCGATGTGGTCCACCCCGAGCCGCGTCAGGGAGGCGTCCAGCGCCCGTCGGAGGTGGCGCCGGGACAGTCCGAGGTCGTTGACGTCCTCGCCCATGGGGAACCTGCCCTTGGACGCCAGGACCATCCGGTCACGCTCCGCAGGGTTCCTGGCGAGCCACCGTCCGATGATCTCCTCGGAGGTGCCGGCCGTGTAGACGTCGGCCGTGTCGATCAGGTTGCCGCCCGCCGCCGCGTAGTCGGACAGGATGGCGTGCGAGACGCCCTCGTCCGATTCCGCGCCGAAGGTCATCGTGCCGAGTGCGAGATGCGATACCGAGGTGCCGCTGTTGCCGAGTTTCCTGTACTCCATGGTGCTCCTTCGTCAGTGGACGGCGCCCTGTGCGGTGGTCATTCGCTGACCGTGACGCCCTTCCAGAAAGCGTAGTAACCACGGATGTTCTCCGCTGCTTCTTTCGGTTCCGGGTAGCTCCAGGCCGCATCCTTGTTCTGCTCACCGTCCACCTCCAGCGTGAAGTAGCTCGCCGTGCCCTTCCAGTGGCAGACGGTCTGGGTCCGGGTCGGTACGAAGTGCTCCTGCGAGATGGAGTTCCGCGGGAAGTAGTGGTTCCCCTCGACCATCACCGTCTCCGCCGATTCCGCGATGACCGTGTTGTTCCAGATTGCTTTCGGCATGATTCCTCTTCCTCGACGGTTCCCGCGCTCGCGTGAGCGCGGTGGCGCCTGCTGCCTGTCGGCGAGGGCGCGGTACCTTCCCCAACTCCCAGGGCAGCCGGAGCATTCCGGGCGCGGGCCTCCTTCGGCGGCCGGCGGGCGCGGTCAGAGCTTCCGTACGGTCAGGATCTGCTCGAGGCGGCCAAAGGGCCCGTCGAGATCGTGCGCGACGCTCGAGGTCAGCCCTACTCCGTGCCCGCCGAAGGTGACGCGGGTGTCGAGCCCCAGCCACTCGCCCCTGGGCAGGCGGTGGAGGTGGATCTGGAGGTCCACGTTGGGGAACATCCAGCTGTCCCCTCCGGGCGGCACACGCGCGGCGATACCGTTGGCGGCATCCATCATGCCGACGAGCCGCACGACGTCGGAGGTCGGCTGCTCCTCGAGCATCGAGTAGGGATTCCGCATCCACACCTGCCCGCGGCCGGGGCGGTGCCCCGGGACGACCCGGACCTCGAGCGAACGGATGAAGCCTCCGGGCCACGCCGTCATGGCCTCGTGCGGACCGGCCTCGTCCGGGCCGGGCATGCGGGGATCCTCCACCGCGGTGACGGCAGCCGTGTCCTGCGCGCCCAGCCGCCAGGCCCTCGCCACGATCGCCGTCCGCCCACCCGCCTCCATCCGGGCCTCCAGCAGTTCGATGGTCCGCCCGGGCCGGACGACGGCGGTGGAGACCTCGAACTCGCCACCCGGGATCATCCCGAGGATGTCGAAGCTGATCCGGCTGAGCTGCATGCCGTCGCGGGGCTCGCACTCGAGGAGGCATTGCGTGAGGAGACCGGAGATGGGAGCCATGTGCTGCTCCTCCGGGTTCCAGGCACCCTGGGCGTGAACGGTCGATTCGAACCTTCCGCCACCGAGGTCGCGGTAGAAAGAATCTGGCACGGGGAGATCTCCTTCATCGGGGAATGCCGGGTGGGCTGCCGGGCAGCACAAGGATGCCCGGGGGCATGGCCCGGGGCGTCGCACCCGCCCTATGCTAGTGGAGCACCTGCTCGTCCCCGCCTCGAGGCGCGGACCGGCCGATGGACCGAGGAACCGAGGCCGGGCCGGAATAGAGTCCGGACATCCCGGGTTCAGTTGATTGACCGGACGAACGATTCAGCGTGCCGGTCCCACCCAGAATTCAACCGCGGCAGCCGGGCGGATCACGTCCGTCGCAGCCGCGCAGCAGATCGAACCGAGCGGATCACCATGACCCAGAGTCCCCCGTCCCGCGTCTCCGACGCGACTCCCAGTCCCGAGGGCTTCGCCCCGTCCGGTGGCGCGCCCTCCGCCACCACGAGCGACCGCGCGCCGGGCGCGCTGCCTGCCCGCGACAGGCTGGTCATCACGCTCCTGCTGATCTCGGCCTTCGTGGTGATCCTCAACGAGACCATCATGGGCGTCGCGATCCCGCGCCTCGTCGAGGACCTCGGCATCACCGTCGGTGCGGGGCAGTGGCTGAGCACGGCCTTCATGCTGACCATGGCCGTCGTCATCCCCATCACCGGTTTCCTGCTGCAGCGGTTCAACACGCGCCCGGTGTTCATGGCCGCGATGGGCCTGTTCAGCCTCGGCACGCTCATCGCCGCCCTGGCACCCGGTTTCGGGGTCCTGGTGGTGGGCCGCGTGGTCCAAGCGAGCGGGACGGCGATCATGATGCCCCTGCTCATGACCACGGTGATGACCCTCGTACCGCCCGCCTCGCGGGGCAAGATCATGGGCAACATCTCGATCGTCATCTCCGTGGCACCCGCGCTCGGCCCCACCATCTCCGGAGCGATCCTCAGCGTGCTGGACTGGCGCTGGATGTTCTGGCTCGTCCTGCCGATCTCGCTCGCGGCGCTCGCCATCGGGTCGGCCAAGATGCAGAACGTGACCGATCCCCGCAGGTCCGCCATCGACGTGCCGTCGGTGATCCTGTCCGCCGTCGCCTTCGGCGGCATCATCTACGGACTCAGCCAGCTGGGTGAGGCCTCGACCGGCAGTGCCGTGCCCGCGTGGCTCCCGCTCGTCGCCGGCGTCCTCGGGCTGGCCGCCTTCGTCTCCCGCCAGCTCGTGCTGCAGCGACGCGGTGCCGCGCTGCTCGACCTCCGGGTCTTCACCTCGCGCAACTTCACCATCTCGATCGTCGCGATCGCCGTGAGCATGATGGCCCTCTTCGGAACGATCATCCTGATCCCGATCTACGTCCAGACCGTCCTCGGCATGGATCCGCTCACCTCCGGCCTGCTGCTCCTTCCCGGCGGCCTCGCGATGGGCCTCCTCGGACCGGTCGTCGGCAGGATCTACGACCGCCGCGGCCCCCGGGTGCTCCTCGTCCCAGGAGCCCTGCTGGTCAGCGCGGTGTTCTGGTCGATGACGCGGCTCACCGAGACCACGCCCGTGGCACTCGTGCTCGTGGCGCATGTCCTGCTCAGCGTGGGCCTTGCCCTGATGTTCACTCCCCTGCTGACCTCGGCCCTCGGGTCCGTCAAGCCGCGCCTGTACTCGCACGGCAGTGCCGTCTTCGGGACCGCACAGCAGCTGGCCGGCGCGGCCGGCACTGCGCTGTTCATCTCGGTGATGACCCTCCAGAGCACGGCCCTCGCCGCGGAGGGCGTCGCCGAGCTGCCGGCGCTGGCGGGCGGTATCCGCTCGGCCTTCCTGTACGGGGCCGTCATCTTCCTGCTGGCCGTCGTCGCCTCGTTCTTCGTGCGTGCACCCGAGGAGACCGGGGACGCCCCGGCCCCCCTGCACTAGGAGCTCGGGTCAGGACTCGGGCTGGCGCAGTTCGATATAGCCGTCGCTCGTGACGCGCGTCTCGTAGACGGGCTGGGGCACGGCGGCGGGGCCGCGGTAGTTCTTGCCGTCGTCGAGCCTGAACATGCTCTGGTGCCAGGGGCAGGTGATGCAGCCGTCCTCGATGGTGCCCTTCTCCAGGGGCCCTCCGAGATGGTTGCAGACACTGTCCATCGCCGTCAGCCGTCCCTCGTGGCGGAGCAGCAGGATGGGAACGCCGTTGGCCTCGACCGTGTGCCGTCCGCCCTCGACGACGTCGGCGTCGCTCGCCACGCGCGTCCAGTCCTTGGGCGCCTCGTGCCAGGCGGTCCGGTTCACGTTGACGGCGCTCGCGTAGCTCAGGTGGCCGCCGAGGTATGCGCTGAACAGCATCGACCCGAGCCCGCCGAGACCGAGCAGGACGCCGAGGGCGCGCTTGTCCTTCGCCCTGGCCACGGCGGAAGCCGTGTAGAGCGCCAGAGCGAGGGAGTTTCCTGCGGCATGGACGATGCCCACGCGGCGTTCCTTCTCCTGGGTGTCCGACCAGTCGTGCAGGCCCGCGATCGCCGTCGGGACCGCCGACAGGATCCCGACGGTGACGAGGAGGTCGGCCGCCTTTTGGGAGCTCCTGCCGCCGGCGAGGTCCAGGAACGAGGCCATGCTCCAGGCGCCCGACGGGACGACGATCATCATGGGATGCAGGTGGTGGCCGATGGCGGTACCGCTGAGCACGTTGCGGACGGCGCGCGGTTTGACGGCCTTGCTGACCGCGGCGGCCAGGGGGTCGGCGATCCTGTCCAGCGATTTGGCGTGCTCCAGTCCGTCCAGCATCGTGTGCAGGATATTCATGCGTTGCTCCTTCTGATCCGGGACGGCGGTGCGCCGGTCCAGCGGGTGGTGACCGCGGCGCCACTCCGTCCCCACCGTTCCAGCAGCCCCTGGACCTGACAACCTGAGCGGGCGCACCGAGGTTTTCCTTGGTGCCGGGGAGATTCGGTGCGAGAATCCGCGCAGGTGTCCGCGGAGGCGGGCTCTTCGCCATCCACCTGCGGGCCGGACGTCAGAGGGGTAGAACTTACGTATGACTCAGACTCCCCTGGTCCTTGGCCCCATACTCCGGTACGTCGATGAAACCTCGGCAAGTATCTGGGTGGAGGTCGGCACTGCGGCACGCGTCGTCGTCCGGGCCGCCCCGCGGTCCTGGGAAGCACGCACGTTCGCGGTCCACGGGCACCATTACGCGCTCGTCGAGGTGGACGGACTCGAGCCGGGAAGCGTCACCCCCTACACCGTGGAGGTCGACGGACACCGGGCCTGGCCCGACCCCGGATCCGTTCCCGACTTCCCGCCGTCGAGCATTGCGACACTCACTCCGGGGAAGCCGCTGCGATTGGCTTTCGGGTCCTGCCGCACGAGCGTCCCCCACACCAAGGAGGGCAATCGGACCCACGGCATCGATGCCATGCGTGCCTACGCGCTCAGCCGGACGAAGGACGACAGTCCACCGCGGCCGGACCTGATGCTTTTCCTCGGCGACCAGGTGTACGCCGATTCCACCAGTGAGGAGATGCAGCAGTTCATCCGCGGGCGGAGGGACATCGAGGAGGAGCCCGGCTCCGAGTTGAAGGACTACGAGGAGTACGCCCACCTGTACAACCTGGCCTGGTCCGACGGCGCCAACCGCTGGCTGCTGTCCACCCTTCCCAGTGCCATGATCTTCGACGACCATGACATCCGCGACGACTGGAACGCCTCCATGTCCTGGAAGCAGGAGATGGAGGCCACCTCCTGGTGGCAGGACCGCATCGTCGCGGGCCTGGCGTCGTACTGGGTGTACCAGCACCTCGGCAACCTGTCACCTGAGCGGCGAGCCGAGGACCCCATCTGGCAGCGGATCGTCAACCATGACGACGCCGCCGAGCTCGACCTGAGCGAGGAACTCGACGCCTTCGCCGACCGGGCGGACAAGGAGCCGGCCAGCTACCGCTGGAGCTACTGCCGCGACTTCGACGACACGCGCCTGATCGTGGTCGACTCCCGCGTCTCCCGCGTGCTGACACCCGATGCGCGGGCCCTGCTCAGCGAGGAGGAGACTGCGTGGCTGGATCACAGGATGGTGGGCGGGTTCCGGCACCTGCTGGTGGGAACCTCGCTGCCGTTCCTCCTGCCGCTGGGGCTGCATCACATCGAGTCCTGGGACGAGGCCCTCGCACAGGGTGCGTGGGGAGCGTGGGGCGCGCGGCTGGGTGAGAAGCTGCGGCAGGGCATGGATCTCGAGCACTGGGCCGCCTTCCAGAACAGCTTCCGCGCCGTGGCCCTCATGGCGACGGACGTGGCGGACGGCAACCGGGGCCCGGCACCGGAAACGGTGACCTTCCTGTCGGGCGACGTCCACTTCTCGTACGTCGCGGAAGCGGACAGGACGTCGGGCAGCCGTATCCTCCAGGTGGTCTGCTCCCCGATCCGCAATCCGCTGCCGCGGCTCCTGCGCTCCTCCACCGCACTCCTCTCCTACGGCGTGGCGTCACCTCTCGGGGCCCTCGTGGCGCGCTCCGTGAAAGTTCCCGACCCACCGTTCCGCTGGCGGAACATCAGGGGACCGTGGTTCGACAACAACCTCGCGTCGCTCGAGGACACCCCGGACGGGCTCACGCTCTCGTGGCAATCGGGAACGGTGGACGGCGACGACCATCTCCACCCCCGACTCAAAGAGGTTGCCGCTCTGACAGTGCCGCGGCGTGGGTCCGAAAATGCGCCGGGAGGGGAGGCTGTGCCCGAGGCAGCGCTCCCTGCGTCCAGGGGCACGCGGGCACGGAGGGGACGGCGGCAGTAGGACAGGCTTCAGGCGCTGCCCTACCCTGCCCGCAAATGCTCACCGATGCATCCTGCGATTGATCTTGCGCTCCTCTCCGGCGACACTGCGATCCCTGTAGGTGATGCCGTCCCCGTCCGCTCCTGTTCTGCTGCACGGACCCGTTCGAGGAGTGACAGATCCTACCGGCGCGCGGCTTCGATGCAGCGCTCTCGCTATGGGCGGCAGCGATCGATCACGACCAGAGGTTGGAGCCTGTGCTTGAGGAGGAGCGGAATCCTGTTCTCTGGCCCGGGGCGCAGACGTCGTCGTTCGGTTGGACTTAGAGGTGTCGGCGACCTCCGGCGACAGGGTTAGGACAAAGGAGTGGACGATGGCGAGAATGACGCGCTCGATGCAACGAGGCGCTGCCGCCGCAGCCGCGGGGCTCGTACTGGTTTCCCTGGCGGGATGCGTGGGGATCAGCGACACCAGCCTCGCTGAAGGGGAATCCTCGGCGAAGGTCGACGGCCAGCGGCTGCAAACCAGCCTCGACGAACTCGTGCGGGCTGGTTTTCCTGCCGCGCTGGGTACGCTCACGGAGGCCGATGGCGACCGCGCGAGCCTGGCCTCCGGTCTCGGCAACATCGAAGACCGGCGGCCGGCAGCACCAGACGGACAGGTCCGCATCGCCAGCAACACGAAGATGTTCACGGCGACGGTGGTGATGCAGCTTGTGGATGAGGGCGTCATCACACTCGACGAGCCGATCGAGACCTACCTGCCGGGTCTGGTAAAAGGTGAGGGAATCGACGCCGAACGGATCTCCATCCGGCACCTTTTGCAGCACACGAGCGGATTGCCCGAGTACATCGCTACTCTGCTCGGCCATGAGGATGGTCTGGCCCGGTACTGGTCGCCGCGGGACACGCTCGATATGGCGTTCACCCAGCCTGTGGCCTTCGCGCCGGGCGCGCGGTGGGAATACAGCAACACCAACTACCAGGTGCTCGGCCTGCTCATCGAACGAATCACCGGGGAGCCGCTCGACAGGCAGATCGACGAGCGCATCGTGCAGCCACTGGGATTGACAGCCACCCTGCTGCCGCACGGCGGAGATCGCAGCATCGAGGGCGATCACCCCCTCGGCTATCACCCTGACGCCGCGACCGGTGACCTCGTCGACACCACTGCGCTCGATCCTGGGGCGACCTGGGCGGCGGGAGGCATGATCTCGACGCCTTCTGAGCTCAATACCTTTATGCAGGCCCTGTTCGCGGGCGAGCTCACGAGCGCTGCGGCACTGAAGGAGATGCTCACCACCGTTCCTGCGGAGGAGGAGGTCTGGCCCGGTTCCGGCTATGGCCTCGGTGTGCAGTCCTACCCCCTGACCTGCGGTGGTGTCGCCTGGGGGCACGGCGGCGACATTCTCGGCTATGAGACCCGCAACGGCGTGAACGAGCGCGGCGACGCTGTCACCGTCGCCGTGACCGCATTGCCCTCGACCGTGATCGACCCGGCGGACGAGGAGGCCCTGCTCGACAGCTACCGCAGCGTTTTCCAGGTGATGAACGACGCCCTATGCTAGGCCTGGCGCGAAGGCGCCGACGCCGATCAGGCGGTGGCCACCGTGCATCCGCAGAATGACCCCGGTCCCGCGTTCGCGTCCGTGACCATACTGGCTCGAAGGACACCGGCCGTGCAGCAATTCATCACCCGAGATGCCAGACCGTTCTTCTCTGCGCTCCTCATCCTCGTCCTCGTGCCCGTGCTGCTTGCCCTGCCCGAGACCCCCCCCTTCCGATACGGTGTCGCTCACCATAGCTGCCCTCGTCGCCCAGGCGATCGCCCTTCTAGGGGGGCATCGATTCCCGGGCCTGACTCTGGCCGTTGTAGCCCTCCTCGATTGTGCGCTGCTCGTCGTCTCTCCGGGAAACAGCACCGGCAGTCTCGGCACCGTCCTCGCCGTCTACGGAACGCGGCGCGAACTGGACCGAGGGCGGGCCTTCGTCTGGATCGGACCACTCGCCGCTATAAGCGTCGCCGCAGCCGTGATAGCCGGCCCAGATGCCGGGATCGACGGCACGTGGATTGTCCCTTTCGGCATCGCTCGGGTGGTCCTGCTCTTCGGGATTCCAGTGTTGCTCGCCGAGGTCGCGGTGAGCCGGGTGCAACTCATCGAGGCGCTGCGACAACGGGCCGAACTTGCGGAACGTGAGCAAACGGCCACTGCCCGCCACATGGTGCAGCAGCAACGCACCCAGATGGCCCGCGAACTACACGACATTGCCGCCCATCATCTGACCGGCATCATAGTGAGTGCGCAGGCCGCCGGTGCCCTCGCCGACCGCGACCGTCCCGAGCAGCGAAGATATCTTGCCGCGCTGCAGGCCGACGCGCGCGAAGCACTCGACCACCTCCGGCAGACGGTGGGTCTCCTGCGTTCAGACGATGGAGACCGAGTCCTGCCCGCCCCCGGCATCGACGATCTTCCACGCGTCGTCCAAGAAGCCGCGCATCGCGGAACACCAGTGGATTTCGACACGGTGGGAGAGCCCGGAACGATCGGGCCGGTCGCCGGTGTCGTGGTCATCCGCGGCGTTCAGAAGGCTCTTGCCAATGCCCGCAAACACGCTCCGCACGCCCCTGTAACCGTCATCGCGCTGTGGAGCAGCGTCGAGCTGCGCGTAGCAATCGAGAACGGGTCCACCACCGCCACCCCCTTGGCGATACCAGCAAGCGGATACGGCCTGGCCGGCCTTCGCGAGCGACTCATGTTGGTCGGCGGCACCCTCGATGCCGGCCCAACCCGCACAGGATGGCAGACAACTCTCACCCTGCCCACGACCACCGCACCTTCCGCAGACAAGGACGAGCATCCGTGACGACCGTACTCATCGTCGACGACCAGCCCATCGTGCGGGCCGGACTGACTGTCGTACTCGACGCGGAACCGGATCTGCTCGTCGTCGGCCAGGCAGCGGACGGACAGGAGGCCGTCCGGCTGGCGTCCTCGCTCCGCCCGGACGTCGTGTGCATGGACGTGCGCATGCCCGGAATGGATGGCATCGCCGCGACCCGGCAGATCGTCACCGAGCATGGAGGGGCGGTGCGGGTGCTCGTCCTCACGACCTTCGACATCGACGAAGACATCTTCGCGGCTCTTGAAGCCGGCGCCGCCGGGTTCCTCCTGAAAGGCGCTGAAGAGAAAGCCATTGCGGCGGCCATCCACTCGGTCGCCGCCGGCGGCGGAACCCTGGATCAACGAATAACCCGGAAAGTACTTGCTGAATTCGGCCGCCGTCGCGCCTCCCCCGTACCGACACGAGCTGCCCTCGAGCTGCTCACACAACGTGAACTCGAAGTGCTCGACCTCATCACCCGAGGGCTCTCCAACGCTGAGATCGCCCACGATCTCTTCATCGAAGTGACAACGGTGAAGTACCACGTGCAGAGCATCTTCTCGAAGACGGGAAGCCGGGACCGGCTCCACGCCGCGCTGTGGGGATTACGCCACCGCATCGGGAGCGTACCGCACTGAGACTGCGAGTTGTCGACAGCAACGCAATGACATCGGTGAAGCGACAGCGGGACAGGGAAGGGTCTGCTGCACCTCACAGTGGGGCAGACCCGTTCTTCGGTCGACGGTCGAGCGGTAGACGAGGGTCGTGATGCTTGGCCCTAGGTGGTTCTGGGCGTTCCGCTGACCGCGACGTTCTTGCCCCAGGGATCCTCGGTGTAACAGCTGACAAGGACAACCCGGCCGGGCACGATGTCCCAGATGGAGCTGTTCTTCAAGGTGTCCTTGTCGTGCGTGATGACGGAGTCGACGACATAGGTGATGTCACCCGTTCGGGTGGCGAGTGTGAACTCTGACCCGACGAGCGCTTCGTTGCTCAGTCGGTTGAACGGCGCGTCCCGCCCCTCCCAGCTGTGCCCAGCGATGTAGGTGGTGTTCACAGAGCCGGAACCGGGGAATCCATAGGGGGTGAGCCAATAGGCGTCGAGTGTGAGCGGTGGTACCAGGGACTGCGATGCCAGGTCAGCGTCAGTGGGCGTGAGTGGAAGAATCGCCACATCGATGCCAGCGGCGGCAAAGGACAAGCGGACGGGTTGCGACGACGCCGCTACCGTGCCGGCAATGTCTCCGGCCGAGCTTGGAGTCACACCAGCCGGGTCTTCGACCGGGCCGGCACCCGATGGTGCAGCAGCTTGGTCATCGACAGGGCTGGCATCCGGTGCCGCACTGGCAGAGAGCGTGCTGGACAGCGGGACTGCCCGAGGTTGTGGTTCATTCGATCCCGGCGGCATCACGGACGCGGCGAGGGCGAGACCGGCGGAAGCAATGATGGGTAGGGCTACCCACCGCTTTCCAGGTCTCTTGATCCCGGCAAGCGGCGCAGGTCGTTCTTGCCGTTGATCGGCCGGCTCGCCAACCCTCCGGTGCTTATGCATTGCCCTCAACTCCTTAGACAGTGATAGGCGTGACGCATCGAGCGGCGTGGGTCGTGTGATCCCGACGAACCGGGTCGGTGATCGTTAGAACAGGACTGCTTCGAACTCGTCACCCTGGCATAGCCGTCGCCGGTTTCGACGACGGCTATGCCCGAGAGTCCTAATGCCTTCGAGCGGAACGCGGCCCTCTTCCGGCCGCTGCTGCAAAGAGCGCGCACACTGCGGCTCCCGTGAGGAGACCAACTGGCAGGAACGACTGTGCCTCCGGCTGGGCACTCGCTGCGGTTTGGATGTTCGTGCCGCGGTTGGTTCCGAGCCTGGCACCGTCCGCTCCGACCACTGGCTGTTGCCCTGACACTCCACCCGCCCCGCCGACACCGGAATCGTTACCCGGCACCAGAGCCGGAGTCTTAACCGTCGGCACCGGAGCCGGAATCGTAACCGTCGGCACCGGAGCCGGAATCGTAACCGTCGGCACCGGAGCCGGAATCGTAACCGTCGGCACCGGAGCCGGAGTCGTGACCGTCGGCACCGGAGCCGGAGTCGTGACCGTCGGCACCGGAGCCGGAGTCGTGACCGTCGGCACCGGAGCCGGTGCTGACGTTGTGGGAGCTGGAGTCGCGGTAACGGTTGGTACTGGAGTTTGTGTGCAACTGGAGGTGACGAACGAGTTGTTGTCGAGCGTCACGGCCCCGTTGCGCGCCAGCGCCCGGCCTTCGACAGCGGCCTCGGTGGTGACCGATATGGATGTCAGCGCGAGGATCGTGCCCTTGAAGGTCGAGTTGGTACCCAGCGTGGCGGAGCTTCCGACCTGCCAGTACACGTTGCAGGCTTGGGCTCCCCCGATGAGCACCACGTTGCTTGCCGAGGCTGTGATCAGAGTTTCTGCAACCTGGAAGATGAACACGGCGTTCGGGTCGCCCGCCGCGTCAAGCGTGAGCGTACCGCTGAGGGCCAACGGGCCGGTTGATTTGTACACCCCGGCCGGGAGGGTCCGGCCCACCAGGTCGTCCGCGACACTCTCCGTCAACGCCCGTCCAGCGGCATCGTTGTAGGCGATCGTCAGGTCTGACTTGGCCTGCAAGGCTTCGGCGTTGGCGGCATTGATCGCACCCGTCGTAATACCCGGAGGGAAGCCGGTGACAGCGCTTCCCGGGCTTACCCCGAGGTTCGCATTCAATCTGGTGGGACCCGTATTCGTCACGGTTTCGCCACCCAGTACCGAATAGGAACCCGCTGTACCAAGCCCGACAGGCGCTTCGGCGGCGTAAGCCACCCAAGGGCCGCTCACCACGGCGAGGGCCGTAAGTGCGATAGCACTGACCGCTGCGCCAAGGGCCGCTTTCGGTGCCCACTTGTTTAGGCCCGCGGATGCGTGGCGGGGTGAAGTCTTGGAGCCTCTCATAGTGCACCTTCCAGCAGGGTGAGCGGCCCAAAGCGTGATCGCACTACTGAGGATCCAGAAGCTACTGACCCCAAATCAGGCGCAAAGGGAGTTTCTACACCGAACGAGGAGACAGGTCGCGGCGTTACCCTCAGACTAGTCCTCATGGTACGCAAGTGATAGGTGTGGCAAGGAGTTTCCCGCAGCTTCCTTTGCAGTTCGAAAAACAAAAATGGATGACCCCTTCTGGCTGGGTCCCCGCCAGCACGCGAGGCGCATCGACCGGCACATTGGCAGAACTGAGGGACTGGCACGCGACCCACGACGGCCGTGGCCCAAGGGAACGCTAAGTACGCTTATTGTTGAGTCATGAGTTTCAATGACAACGCCCGCTTCGATCCCTCCCGGGTCAGCGACCGGCGTGGACGCGGACGCGGTGCCGCCGTGGGAGGCGGGCTCGGCGGCGGGCTCCTCCTGATCCTCTCGCTGATCTTCGGTCCCGGCGTCGTCGACCAACTCGGTCTCGACGACGGTACGGCGACGACGCAGGAGCAGGACCCGGGTGGCGAGAGCGCCATCAACGAGTGCCTGACGGGCGTGGAGGCCAACGAACGGCTCGACTGCCGGATCCTCGGTACCGCCGAGAGCCTCGACAGTTTCTGGTCGCCGTACCTGGACCAGTTCGGCGTCACCTACACCCAGCCCGGCGTCGTGCTCTTCACCGGCAGTACCGATACCGGCTGTGGAGCAGCCACCAGCGCCGTCGGCCCGTTCTACTGCCCCACGGACCAGCAGACCTACTACGACACCGCCTTCTTCGACGACCTGGTCACGCGGTTCGGCTCCTCCAGCGGACCGCTCGCGCAGGAGTACGTGGTCGCCCACGAATTCGGGCACCACATCCAGAACCTGATCGGCACCCTCGGTGCCGCCCAGCAGGATCCGCAGGGGGCGGAATCCGGTGGCGTCCGCGTGGAACTGCAGGCGGACTGCTTCGCCGGGATGTGGGCGGCCCATGCCACCTCGGTCCCCGATCCGGAGTCGGGCGAACCCTTCCTCCGGACCTTCTCCACCACGGATCTCCAGGACGCCCTCTCCGCGGCGGCCTCCGTGGGTGATGACCGCATCCAGGAAGCGGCGACAGGACAGGTGAATCCCGAAGGCTGGACCCACGGTTCGAGCGAACAGCGCCAGGCGTGGTTCTCCCAGGGGTTCGAGACCGGCGACATCCGTTCCTGCGACACGTTGTCCGCGCGCGACCTCGACAACCCCTGACCCGTCCGTCCCACTCCTGTTCACACCCCGAGGATCGAGCCGTGACCGAACAACTCGCCGTCGTCGTCCCCGTGTACAACGAGCCCGACGTCGCCCGCACCCTCGATGCGCTCCTGGGGCAGCGGGACTGCCCGGACCTGCGGGTCTACGTCGTGGACAACGGCTCCAGCGACGACACGGTACAGCGGGTCGAACGCTTCTCAGCAGGGCACCCCACCCTCGACGTGCGGATCCTGCACGAGCAGCAGAAGGGCACGGGAGCCGCGTGCGATACCGGTTTCCGGACGGCGATCGCCGACGGCTTCACCCTGATCGCCCGCACCGACGGGGACAGCGAGCCGGTGGAGGACTGGGCCGCCCGGATCCGCACCGTGTTCGCCCAGCATCCCGAGGTACAGCTCGTGGGGGGCACCAGCATCCCCCTGCGCGACAGATACCACCGGTGGGGTGACGACCTGCTCATGCCCGCCGCGCTGAGGCTCCTGCGCATCATGATGGCGGTGTACCACCTGGACGTCGCCTACCTGCGCTTCGTCGCCGGCCACAACATGGCGGTCCGGGCCTCCGCGTACCTCGCGACCGGCGGGATCGGGCGCACATCGATCGACGAACGCGACGAGGACATCGACTTCTCGGTGCGGGTCTCCCACCGGCTCGGCTTCCGCGCCGTCCGGATCGATCCGCGCCTGAGGGTCGCGACGTCGATGCGGCGCGTCCGCCGCTACGGCCTGGGCCTGATGGGCCTCCACCACATGGTGCCGGCACTGCGGGGCAGGATCAGCCGGACCATCGACATCCGCTAGCAGTACAGCTAGCCGGCGCCGCTCTGCCGCACGAGGTCGAGCGCTTCCTCGACGACCGCCACGCGCCCCTGCTGCGCACCCGAGACGAGGCGCACGGTCCGCCGGAAGGAGGCGTCGTCGCCCTCGCCCGACCGGAATGCCGGCAGGTGCGCGAGGACGGCCGCGCGGCGCAGCCAGGCGTCGTCCGCCGCCGCCCACCGGTCGAGGACGGCGGTGGCGCGCACGGCGTCCTGCTCCCGCAGCCGCAGCAGCAGGGGCCCGACGACGTCGACGGCAAGCGGGTCCACGAGTTCGGGCAGCCGGGCGGCACGGAGGAATCCCTCGATGCGCGTGAGGTCGGACGGCCGCAGCAGGCGCCCGGCCGACTGCAGCAGCACGACCGCCGCCAGCCGACGCTCGAACACCGCTCGGGCCCACAGCTCCGACGCGAGGGCGGTGACGTCGTCGTGCCCCAGGTCCGGGTACCGGCGCTCGGCGTTGCGCACGGTCCCGCGGACCGCGCCCACGGACGCCCCGTAGTACTCGAGGTCCGTCCCGAACCGTCGCTCGTAGTCCTCCGCCCGCTCCCACGAGCTCTCGTACTGGAGGGACTCGTCGATGAATCCGGCGGGATCGCTCGCCGGTGCCCTGCCCGTCGGCATCAGTAGAGGAAGATGTCGATCCACGCGCGGTTGTGCGCGTGGATCAGGACGAGGAACAGGACGAAGTCGAAGAGGAGGTGGACGCAGATGATGTAGGAGAGCGACCGCGTCCGCGTGAAGATGAACGCCTGCAGGAGCGCGAAGGGGAAGATGAACAGCGGCGCCCACGCATGGAAGCCCAGTTCCCAGAGGAACGAGGTGAAGAGCACGGCCTGCAGGAGGTTCGACTGGACCATGGGCAGGTGCCGGCGCAGGAGTGCGAAGACCGTGCAGATGAAGAACAGCTCGTCCCAGATCCCGAGCCCGTTGGTGCCGATGAACAGGCGGGCGATCTCGTTCGGCGTGGAGGCCGCCGGCCAGTTCGTGTAGACCCCGGTGCCGAGCATGTAGACGGGGAGCAGTGCGTAACCGATGACGACGACGGCGGGCAGGTACCACTTCTCCGTGCGGGTCCAGGGCACCCCGGTGCGGACGGGGAACCTGACGGCATGGTCCCCGTAGGCGAAGCGGGAGACCGCGTAGGGAACACCGACGGCGAGGATCATCGCCGTGCCCATGACGCCCATGTGCTCGAAGCCGATGTCCGTGGTGATCGGCACGAGGCTCATGACGACCAGGCTGAACGCGACGAGCAGCAGGTCGCGGAAGAGCGCACGGTTGATCACCACGGCGGCTGCGAGCGCCACCACCAGCAGCGCATAGCCGATCACCGCCTGGTGGAGCACGAACAGCGCGAAACCGGCGAACGACACCAGGGCGGCCGGGATCAGCTCCCGTGAGGGCGTGTTCCAGGCACCCTGCTTCCAGGCCCGTTGGCGCGTCTCCTCCGGCAGCCTCCGCGCTGCCGCGTGCGCTTGCTGCTCCACGTGATCCATGCTCCTCTGTCGCGTTCCAGCCACCATTCTTTCGCCTGCCCTCCTCCCGGTCCACCGCGGGCCCCGCCACTTCCCCGCGCCGCTGCGCCGCCGGGTGAGAGACTGCGGCTGCACAGCGCGGCCCGGTGCGAGACTGGGGGCATGCGTGAGCTCGTCATCCTCGGTACGGCATCGCAGGTCCCCACGCGGACCCGCAACCACAACGGCTACTTCCTGCGGTGGGAGCGCGAGGGCATCCTCTTCGATCCCGGGGAGGGCACGCAGCGGCAGATGATCCAGGCCGGCGTGTCCGCGTCGCGGATCACGCGCATCTGCCTGACGCACGTCCACGGCGACCACTGCTTCGGCCTGCCGGGCGTGCTGTCGCGGATGGTGCTCGATGGCGTCGCCCATCCCGTCGAGCTCCACTACCCGGCCTCCGGCGAGGGCGTGGTGCGGGCGCTCGTCTCCCTCGCGACGCCGGGACTGGACCTGCGCCTGCTCCCCCACGGCGCCGCCGGACCCATCGCTCCCGGGATCGACGTCGAGCCGCTGCGGCACCGCATCGAGGCGTACGGCTACCGCGTGGCGGAACCGGACGGCCGCACCTTCCTGCCCGAGCAGCTCACGGCCGCCGGGATTCAGGGTCCCGACGTCGGGCGGCTGCAGCGCGAGGGCCGCCTGGGCCCGGTGCGGCTCGAGGACGTGAGCGTGCACCGGCCCGGGCGGCGCTTCGCCTTCATCATGGACACGGCGGTGTGCGACGGCGCCGCCGCGCTCGCGGACGGCGCGGACCTGCTGGTCACGGAGAGTACCTTCAGCGACGACGACGCCGCCCTCGCCGACCAGTACCTGCACCTGACGGCGGGCCAGGCAGGCGCCCTCGCCGGCAGCGGCGGAGCCGAGACGCTCGTGCTCACGCACTTCTCGTCCCGGTACGACGACGTCGGCGTGCTCGCGGCGCAGGCACGTCGGACGGCCGGCCCGGCCACCGTCCTCGCGGCGTCGGACCTCGACCGCATCCCGTTCCCCCGGCGTCCGTGAAGACCCGCCCCGTGCTCCGTCAGTCGAAATCGGCCTTGCGGATGAGACCGTGGACCCCGACCGTCCGGTCGACCACCTGCGACACGGCGAAGTCCGCCGCCGCGGAGAGGTAGGCATAGGCCACCGCCCGGTCCATGCCGCGGTCGTTCTGGAGGAAGTCCAGGGCGTTGATGATGGCACGTCGCATGGCCACATTGAGGTCGCCGCTGACTCCTCCTCCGGCGAGGCCGTCCGGATCGGAGAGGCCGATCGGTATCCAGGACTCGGCGGTCTCCCCGAAGGGGTACGTGTAGGCGACGGACGGCGCGTCGCCCGAGCCGGGCTTGCACACGGTCAGCCGGAACGTGCCCCGCAGTGATCCTTCCATCGCCGTCAGGGCCACCTCGCCGTCGCCCATGCCCATGTGCGGGTCGCCCACGTAGAACAGCGCGCCGTCCGCCTTCACCGGCAGGTAGAAGGTGGAGCCGGGGCCGAGGTGCCGGATGTCGATGTTGCCGCCGCCGAGCGTGGGTGGGACGGAATTGGCCTCGGGCGACGTCAGGCCCTCCGTCTCGGCGAAGGCCACGCCCATCATCCCCAGGAACGGACGCAGCGGGAACCGGACCGTCATGTCCCCGCTGGTCATCACTCCCTTGCCGTCCTCGATCGCAGTGAACACGGACACGTTCCCGTAGTCCGAGGGGATGCCGGAGGCCCGGTTGTCGGTGCCGACCGGCGGCATGACCTCCTCGAGGGTGATGCCCGCCGGCGGCTGGACGTTCGGCTGCACGGCGAGCCCTCCCTTCCCGTGCCTGCTGGAGACGACGCCGTACGGTACGCGCGGGACGGCCTCGAGGGTCTCGATCTTCAGGACGTCCCCGGGCTCGGCGCCGTCGACGGCCACGGGACCGGTCACGATGTGCGGGCCGTCGGCGTCGAAGTTCCGCGGAGTCCTCGTGTAGCCGGCGGCGATGCTCACGGCATCCTCGAGGATGCTGCTCTCGGGTACGCCGAGTGCACCGAAGTACTCGAGCGGATTCCGTCCCTGGTCCTCGAGGATGCCCTCGTGGGACAGGGCGTCGATCGTGACGGTCTGGCCGGAGCGGATGGACAGCGCCGGCGTGGCGTGGACGGTGGGGACGTACCCCCAGAGGACCTCATCGGGAGTCGAGGCCAGGTAGGCGTCGCCCTGGATCGTACCTTTGCCCGGCTGCAGGATCTCGCCGAAGCCGCTCTCGGACGGCGCTCCCCCGGCGGAGGCCGACGCTCCTGCGGACGCCGCCGCCGTCGAACCTGCGGTAGCGCCGGTCGCTGCCGGCTGTGCCGCCGTACAGGCCGTCGCCGCCGTCAGCGTCCCGAGGGCCGCGACCGCTCCCATGAACCTGCGCCGTCCCAGGCCCTTCGCCAGGGTCTCCGCTGCGTCCCGACCGAAACTGTCATTCATGATGATTCCCTCCACGCGTCGAAAGGCCGACGCTAACGGGGGCTCGTTTCGATGACGTTTCGACCAGGAGTCGGGCGGGAATCGGACCTGATACCGGGGTTGCGCCCGCTTACGGCAGACCGGCGCCGGGCGAGGAGGAGTGCCTGTCGCGAGCGCGACGGCGGCTCGGGTAGGGGCACAGCACGACGATCCCGGCGATCACGAAAAGGGGTACGCCGACGATCAGCCCGGTGAGGAGGACGAAGACTCCGACGGCGGCGATCAGCCGCGGCAGGAAGAGATGCCAGGCCACCGCCGGCACGGTCAGGGTCCACGGATCCTGCAGCGTCACCGTGCCGGGTTCGGCGGTCAGGGACTGCTCGAGGTCCCGCCACGCGAGCCGTTCATCCTCGGAGAGCGGCATGCCCCTCCTTCACCAGGGGTCGGGTGTGCAGTGCCATGGGCCGAATCTAGACCGGGCAGGTGAGCGGGCGGGATGGCCCGGGAAGCATCGCATGAAGGCCTGGTGAACACTGCCGTCATAAAGCCACCATTCCTCGACGCGCTGTTCCCTTGACGCGACAGAGGCGGTTCGATGGCTTCATGCCTACTTCCCTCTCCGCCGCTGACTTCTTCGCCGCCAAACTCGCCTACGAGACAGACCCGGCCGACCTCGCTGCAGACCGGGCATCCGGTCACCCTCCGATCGTCATCGACACCCGCTCGGCCGCTTCCTGGAGCCAGGGCCGCATCCCGGGCGCCCTTCACATACCGAACGCGGACCTCGCCGCGCGCATCGCCGACGTCGCCACCGGGAAGGACGCCGCGATCGTCGTCTACTGCTGGGGGCCCGGGTGCAACGGCAGTACGCGCGGCGCGTTGATCCTCGCGACGCTGGGCTACACGAACGTCCGCGAACTCATCGGTGGCTTCGAGTACTGGGCACGCGAGGGGTTCGCGACCGTCAGCGACAACGGCCGCGCACGGCGGTCCCCGGACCCCCTCGCAGCCCCCGTGACCGACGTCGTCGCCGCCGCCGCACCGTAGAGGTCATCGACCGGCCTGCAGCGTTGTTCGTGGCTACACTTGACGAACACACGAGGTGTCATTGCACGAGGTGTCATCGGGGGAATAATGCAGTCAACGGCCAGGAAATGTATCCAATGGGGCGTCGTCCTCGTGCTCGCAGGAGGATTCGTCCTCGTGCTGCTTCCGCAGCTGCTAGGCCTTCTGGCAGAGACGGCCGGTCCTACTGCAGCCATCGGAGTCGGAGCCGTGGACATCGTGCTGACCCTCGTTCGCTGGGCGATGATACCGATGGGCACCACCCTGATCGGTGCTGGGATCGTCATCCGGGCCCTCGCCCCGTCGCTCGAGCGCTGCAGCGCGGATTCCACGTCGGGGACATAGGGCGCTGCGCTCCAGGACCTGTTCCCGTACAACCTTCACGGACAGTCGGCGACGCTGGCCAAGACGCGGACGTCGCGTCACGATGGTATTGATCCGACCCGTCCCGCCGTCCATACCACGGGCGACGGCGGCCGAACCCGGTTGGAGCAGACGCAGGAGCATCCGTCAGGGGTGGACGAAATGACCGACGACGAGCATCGCGACCACAGCGCATCACGGCTTCCGCGGACTCAGGCCGTCCGGCGCAGATGGTGGCTGAGGTCCGTCCTCCTGCTGGCCATGGCGGTATTCGCCGTATCCATCGCCTTCGTCCTCATCTACGCCACGAGCCTCTCCTGGCCGCTGGCCATCCTCATCAGCGTAATACTCGTCGGAGGCCAGGTCTACGCCCTCCGGCGCAACCTGTTCGGCGGGGACGGAGAGGACCACCCCGACCTGTAGCCGAGCTGGGCCTTCTTCCCGAGGACAGTGCACGACGGCGGCGGCGCGGTACGGTCGGCTCGGCGCTCCGTCGCTCTGTCGGGCTGTCGGGCTGTCGGGCTGTCGGGCTGTCGGCCTGTCGGCCTGTCGGCCTGTCGGAAGAGGGTGTGGATAACGGTCCCTGCGGACATCAAACTGTCAGTGGTACGCGGGAAAATAGGGCATGCACAGCGACGGAGCAGCACGGAGGGAACCAGCCACGCAGTACTGTGGCGCTCCCACGGACGCCGCTGTGCGGAAACCCGGCATGCGCAATCTCATCGAAGAGGTCACCGCACTGCGGCCCTGTGCCGAGAGCGCCGGTCTGATCAATCAGCTGCGTGAGCTCGAGGACCTCAAGTCCGCTGTCGCCGGCGCGCAGGCGCGGGTCGCCGTCGCCTTCGATCAGGCTGAGCGACGCCTGCAGGCCGACGCCGACGTCCCCGTGGCGAAGCAGGGACAGGGCGTCGCCGCGCAGGTCGCCCTCGCCCGTCGCGAGTCCCCCTCCCGCGGAAGCCGGCTGCTGGGCCTGGCGAAAGCACTGGTGACGGAGATGCCGCGCACGCTCGCGGCGCTGGAAACGGGTCAGCTGAACGAATGGCGCGCGATGCTCCTGGTCAGGGAGACCGCCTGCCTGAGCGCGGCGGATCGCTGTGCGGTGGACGAGGAGCTATCCGCCGATACGGGTGCTTTCGAGGGCGCCGGTGATCAGGCGATCGTCGCCGCCGCCCGGACGGCGTCGTACCGCAGGGATCCCCGTTCCGTCACGGACCGCTCGCGCCGCGCTGCGGCCGAGCGGCATGTCAGCCTCCGACCGGCGCCCGACACGATGACGTACCTGACCGCCCTCCTCCCCGTCGCCGAGGGGGTGGCAGCCTATGCAAGTCTCTCCCGGCACGCCGACTCGTGTCGTTCGGACGGTGATGACCGCAGCCGAGGCCAGATCATGGCCGACGCCCTCGTCGAGCGGGTCACCGGTACCCCGGGAGGTATATCCGGCGTGGAGATCCAGCTCATCATGACGGACCGCACGCTCTTTCAGGGAGACACCGAACCGGCGCGGCTTGCCGGCTACGGCGTCGTACCCGGTGGCTGGGCTCGTTCCTTGCTGGCTGCGCACCCACGTCGACCCGTGGCAGACAGCACGGAGTCTCTCGACCTCCAGCACCGCAAAAACTTCGCAACCTGGATCCGGCGCCTCTACACCGCCCCGGGGAGCGGCGATCTCGTGGCCGTCGACTCCCGGTCCAGGCTCTTCACGGCGGGTCAGCGCCGATTCCTGGAGGCTCGTGACGATTGCTGCCGAACCCCATACTGCGACGCACCCATCCGCCACTACGACCACATCGTCCCCTGGCGCGATGACGGACCGACGAGTCTTCCCAACGGTGCCGGTCTCTGCGAGGCGTGCAATCACACCAAGGAACTCCGCGGCTGGAAAGCGAGACCGTACCCTGCCGTCCGGCACGCCATCGAGCTTCGCACCCCAACCGGTCACACCTACAGATCGACGGCGCCCCCTCCGCCCGGCACTGGCGTCGTCGAGCCACATGATGCTTCACGTCGCCGACACCGGCACTTCCGGCGGCAGCAGCTGAAGGCGCTTCGGCGAGCCCATCGGGCAGATTCGCTCGTCGCCTGACGTGAACCCCCGTTGAGCACTATCAATCCGAGCGACAGCCGAGCTCCTGCTCGCCGTCCTGGTGCGGTAGCTTGGACGCAATCCCATCGAATCAATGCATGGGCCGCTTCCGCGGCGACACGATCAGACCCACTCACCGCGATCTACCGACTCCCTGCTCTTCAGTCGGTCAGGAGAAAAGCATGGCCGCCAGCCGCAATCCACTCGATGACCTGCGCGAGACGCTCGGCCATCTCACTGAACAGCTCAAATCGTCGGGGTCGGACCGCGTCGAGGACCTGCGCGGCGAGTACTTCCCGGTGCGTCCCGGTCCGGCGCGCCCACTGTCCGAGGTGCAGGCCGAACTCGACGCCCTGGTGGGACTGGACACCGTCAAGGAGCAGGTCCGAGCGCTCGTCGCCCTCCTGCAGGTGCAGGCCCGTCGCAAGGCCCACGGCCTGCCGGAGGTTGCTACCTCCCAGCACCTGGTGTTCCTCGGGAACCCGGGTACCGGCAAGACCACTGTGGCGCGGCTCCTCGCCGAGATGTACCGCGCTGTCGGGCTGCTGCAGAAGGGCCATCTCGTGGAGGTCGACAGGTCCGGCCTCGTAGGGCAGTACGTCGGTGCGACAGCCATCAAGACGGACCGCGTGATCCGGCGTGCACTGGACGGCGTCCTGTTCATCGATGAGGCGTACGCCCTGACCCCGGAGGACGGCCGGATGGACTTCGGTCCCGAGGCCATCGAGGTCCTCCTCAAGCGGATGGAGGATCACCGCCATCGCCTGGTGGTCATCGTGGCCGGGTACCCGCAGCTGATGGAGGCGTTCCTCCTCTCGAATCCCGGCCTCCGGTCGCGTTTCGCGCGGGAGATCACATTCCCCGACTACTCGGTCGGCGCGCTGCAGACGATCTTCCACCAGATGCTGGCCCAGCACGAGTACATCCTGGCGCCCGGCGCCGACGACATGCTGCGCCGTATCTTCTCAGGCCTCCATGTCGGGGAGGACTCGGGCAACGCCCGTTTCGCCCGCACCTTGTTCGAGCAGGCGCTCAACCGGCAGGCGCTGAGGCTGTCACTCGACCAGGACCGCGACTTCGATGCGCTCGACCGGGATGACGTCATGACGCTCACCGCGGACGATCTCGTCGAGGCTGCGCAGGCGCTGGGCGGCGAGCCGGAGCCGGAACCCCTACCCGCGCCGGAGCCGTCGCGCTGGTGGAGCTGGCTGACCTGATTCGAGGCCCGGGCGAAGAGCCCTGAATCAGGCGGAGCTCCCCGAGCGGTCGAACCAGTCCAGAGCGAGGTCGGCGACCTCGGCGGGCGCGTCGTCGGTGATGAAGTGTGCTGCGTCGTCGACGTAGGCGAACTCAACGCGATCGGCGTATCGCCCGGGATCGCGGCAGATGCGCCGCAGGACCGGTTCGGTCCAGGGGTAGTCACGGCGGCCGTACACGACAAGGGTCGGCACGGTGAGGCGCCGGCGACGGTAGACCCCTCGCATCATTCGCAGAGCTTCCGGTAGCACCATGCCGCGCGTGAGCGGACGGACCGCGGCGTCGATGTCGGGCCGGCGCAGCGGGGCGAGGTGCGCTTCGACGGTTGCCTCCGACATCGGGTGAGCGGCATAGGCCTCAGAGAAGACCCCTCCCAAGGAGGCGCCGGGGCGGTGCCAGATGAAGGGGGGCAGATGCCGAAAGCCCGGGATGATCCTCGGACTGAATGTGAAGAACGCCGGTGGCACTGCGAGCTGCACCGCCGATCGAACCCGCTCGGGGTGGTCGTAGGTCAGTTGCATTGCTGTGATGACGCCCATGTCGTGGGAGACGACGTGCGCGCGCTCGATGCGGAGGACATCGAGGAGGGCGAGCAGGTCACGCAGCCGGGTTTCGCGTTCGACCCGCGGATCCTCGGCCACGGTCCACCCGGCCCCGCGGAGATCGGGGCAGATGACCCTGTAACCGCGTGCGGCGATGATCGGAGCCACCGCGTGCCACTGCCACCAGTGCTCGGGGAAACCGTGCAGGAGCACGACCGGTTCACCCTGGCCGATCGTGGCGACGTGCGTCCGTAGGCCGGGCGTCCGGACAACGAGGTGGTCGAAGCCTGCTGCTTCAGGTAACGGCGGCGACCAGTCCACGGTTGGCGTGGTCATGGCGTCCTTCTTCCTCCCGCAAATACACTATGTTCATAGTAGACCTCGCGGAAAGGAGTGTCCATGGCGGCATCGACGCGCGAGCGTGGGCTGGAAGCAGCGGTGCAGGTGCTCGGCGCGGAAGGCGTGCGCGCGTTGAGCCACGCACGGGTCGACGAACGAGCCGGCCTCCCGGCCGGGTCCACCTCGAACTGGTTCCGCACGCGCCGGGCACTGCTCGGCGGCGTCGTCGAGTGGATCGCGGAGCGGGAGCGCTCCGACTTCGATCCTGCTGCAATGCCGGCGGTCACGGGTCCGGAGGGACTGATCGAGGGCTTGTGTGCCATGGTCGAACTGCAGGCCGGGACCTTCGCCCTGCGAACGCGTGCGCGCTACGCCCTCTTCCTCGAGCTCGCCGATGATCCCCAGCTGGGCGAGCCGTTACGGCAGCAGCGCCGCGAGTTCGAGCAGTGGACCGAGGTCCTCGTGAAGGCGGTCGGCATCGCCGACCCGGTGCCGGCTACTCGGGCACTCATGGCGCTCCTCGACGGACTACTCCTGCACCGGTTGACCGTCGACCCCGAGCTCGACATACGCCCCGCCATCGACCGCGCCGTGCACGGCCTCGTGGGGCCCTGCCGTTGCTAGATGAAAAAAATGACCCCGCACGCTGGTGCGTGCGGGGCCATTCAGGTCTTGAACCGGATTGCTTCAGTCTCCATCGCTGGAGAATAGAGCGTTAGAAGTCCCAGTCCTCGTCCTCGGTGTTCACGGCCTTGCCGATCACGTACGAGGAGCCCGAGCCGGAGAAGAAGTCGTGGTTCTCGTCGGCGTTCGGGGACAGCGCCGAGAGGATCGCCGGGTTCACGTCGGTCACGGAGGACGGGAACATCGCCTCGTAGCCCAGGTTCATCAGCGCCTTATTGGCGTTGTAGTGCAGGAACTTCTTGACGTCCTCGGCCAGGCCCACGGAGTCGTAGAGATCGTGCGTGTACTGGACCTCGTTCTCGTACAGCTCGAAGAGCAGCTCGAACGTGTAGTCCTTGAGCTCCTGGCGACGCTCCGGCGTCGCGCTCTCCAGACCGCGCTGGAACTTGTACCCGATGTAGTACCCGTGCACGGCCTCGTCGCGGATGATCAGACGGATGAGGTCCGCCGTGTTCGTGAGCTTGGCACGGGAAGACCAGTACATCGGCAGGTAGAAGCCGGAGTAGAACAGGAAGCTCTCGAGCAGCGTCGAGGCGACCTTGCGCTTCAGGGGATCATCGCCACGGTAGTAGTCGGTGACGATGTGCGCCTTCTTCTGCAGGTTCACGTTCTCCGTGGACCAGCGGAACGCCTCGTCGATCTCCTTGGTGGAGGCCAGCGTGGAGAAGATGGACGAATAGCTCTTGGCGTGCACCGACTCCATGAACGCGATGTTCGTGAGGACGGCCTCCTCGTGCGGGGTCAGCGCATCCGGGATGAGGCTGACCGCTCCGACCGTCGCCTGGACGGTGTCGAGCAGGGTGAGGCCGGTGAAGACGCGCATGGTGAGCTGCTGCTCCTCCGGCGTCAGGGTGGCCCACGACTGCACGTCGTTGGACAGCGGCACCTTCTCGGGCAGCCAGAAGTTGTTCACCAGGCGGTTCCAGACATCGACGTCCTTGTCGTCCTGGATGCGGTTCCAGTTGATGGCCTGGACCTGGTCTACGAGCTTCAGCTTCTCGCTCATGGTGTGTTCCTTGTCTGGGTGAAAGTAATGCCGGTGATCCCGGTGGAGTCTGGAGTGCCAGGCCGGGCATACCGCCCGGCCTGGCAGAATCTAGTTGCCTAGAGCATGCAACTGACGCAGCCCTCGACCTCGGTCCCTTCCAGCGCGAGCTGGCGGAGACGGATGTAGTAGACGGTCTTGATGCCCTTGCGCCAGGCGTAGATTTGCGACTTGTTGATCTCCCGCGTGGTGGCGGTGTCCTTGAAGAACAGCGTCAGGGACAGGCCCTGGTCCACGTGCTGCGTGGCAGCGGCGTAGGTGTCGATGATCTTCTCGTAGCCGATCTCGTACGCGTCCTGGTAGTACTCCAGGTTGTCGTTGGTGAGGTACGGCGCCGGGTAGTACACGCGGCCCAGCTTGCCTTCCTTGCGGATCTCGATCTTCGACGCCACCGGGTGGATGGAGGACGTCGAGTTGTTGATGTAGGAGATCGAGCCGGTCGGCGGGACGGCCTGCAGGTTCTGGTTGTAGATCCCGTGCTCCACGACCGAGGCCTTCAGGGCGCGCCAGTCCTCCTGGGTGGGGATGTGCACGTCGGCGAACAGCTCACGCACGCGCGGCGTCGTCGGCTCCCACACCTGATCGGTGTACTTGTCGAAGAACTCACCGCTGGCGTACTTGGACTTCTCGAAGCCGGCGAACGTCCGCCCGGTCTCGATGGCCATCAGGTTCGACGCCCGGATGCAGTGGTACACCACGGAGTAGAAGTAGATGTTCGTGAAGTCCAGGCCCTCCTCGGAGCCGTAGTGGACGCGCTCACGGGCCAGGTAGCCGTGCAGGTTCATCTGGCCGAGGCCGATGGCGTGCGAGGCGTCGTTACCGGCGGCGATCGACGGGACCGAGCTGATGTGGCTCATGTCCGAGACGGCGGAGAGGGTGCGGATGGCGGTCTCGATGGTCCGGCCGAAATCGGGCGAGTCCATGGTCTTCGCGATGTTCAGCGACCCCAGGTTGCAGGAGATGTCCTTGCCCACGGTGTCGTAGGACAGGTCCTCGTTGTACGTGGTGGGCTGCGAGACCTGGAGGATCTCCGAGCACAGGTTGGACATGATGATCTTGCCGTCGATCGGGTTGGCCCGGTTCACGGTGTCCTCGAACATGATGTACGGGTAACCGGACTCGAACTGGATCTCCGCGAGGGTCTGGAAGAACTCGCGCGCCTTGATCTTCGTCTTCTTGATGCGGGCGTCGTCCACCATCTCGTAGTACTTCTCGGTGACCGAGATGTCGGAGAACGGCATGCCGTAGACGCGCTCGACGTCATAGGGCGAGAACAGGTACATGTCCTCGTCGCGCTTGGCGAGCTCGAACGTGATGTCGGGCACGACGACGCCGAGGGACAGCGTCTTGATGCGGATCTTCTCGTCCGCGTTCTCGCGCTTGGTGTCGAGGAAGCGGTTGATGTCCGGGTGGTGCGCGTGCAGGTACACCGCGCCTGCGCCCTGGCGGGCTCCGAGCTGGTTGGCGTAGGAGAAGCTGTCCTCGAGGAGCTTCATCACGGGGATGACGCCGGAGGACTGGTTCTCGATCTGCTTGATCGGGGCACCGACCTCGCGGATGTTGGTCAGGGCGAAGGCGACGCCGCCACCACGCTTGGAGAGCTGGAGGGCCGAGTTGATGGACCGCCCGATGGACTCCATGTTGTCCTCGATGCGGAGCAGGAAGCAGGAGACCAGCTCGCCGCGCTGGCGCTTGCCGGCGTTGAGGAATGTCGGGGTGGCGGGCTGGAAGCGGCCGTCGATGATCTCGTCGACCATCTGCTCGGCGAGCTGCTCGTTGCCGCGGGCCAGGTGCAGGGCGACCATGCACACGCGGTCCTCGTAGCGCTCCAGGTAGCGCTTGCCGTCGAACGTCTTCAGCGTGTAGGAGGTGTAGAACTTGAAGGCCCCGAGGAACGTCTCGAAGCGGAACTTCTTGGCGTACGCGCGCTTGTAGAGGCCGCGGATGAAGTTCATCGAGTACTGGTCGAGCGTCTCGCGCTCGTAGTACTCGTTCTTCACGAGGTAGTCGAGCTTCTCCTCGAGGTCGTGGAAGAACACCGTGTTGTTGTTGACGTGCTGCAGGAAGTACTGGTGCGCAGCCTCGCGGTCGGCGTCGAACTGGATCTCTCCGTCCGGCCCGTACAGGTTCAGCATGGCGTTGAGCTCGTGATAGCCCATGTCCTTGAAGCGGTCCACTGCGGCTGCGGGTGCGCCCGTCTCCGTCTCTGCAACACTCATGTCCAAAACTCTTCCAATCCTTTGGCTACTCGGTGCACGTCCTCGGACGTGCCCATGACTTCAAATCTGTACAGGACGGGGACGTTGCATTTGGCGGCGACGATGTCGGCGGCAAGGCAATAGGTCTCACCGAAATTGGTGTTACCCGCCCCGATGACCCCCCGGAGGAGGCTGCGGTTCTGCTCGTTGTTCAGGAACTTCACGACCTGGCGCGGTACCGCGCCCTTACCCGTGATTCCCCCGTAGGTGGGGAGGACCAGGACGTACGGCCGGACTGCCCGCAGCGTCGGCTCCTTGGTGAGCAGGGGCATGCGGGCGGCCCGGACCCCCAGCTTCTGCACGAAGCGGTGGGTGTTGTCGGAGACCGACGAGAAGTAGATCAGCGGCGCATCGGTGACGGGCCCCTCCGCGTCCCCGGTCGGAGCCGGGTCGGCGGAGGTGGAGCGGTCGTCCACGGCGGTGGCAGTCATTGCTGATGCCGGCCCGGCGGATCCCCCGAGGGGATCCGTTCAGGCAACCGAGCTGACGGCGGAGTCCGCGAGGGAGCTGATCTTGTCAGGGCGGAATCCGGACCAGTGGTCGTTGTCCGTGATGACGACGGGAGCCTGCATGTAGCCCATGGAGCGGACGCGCTCGAGGGCCGCAGGGTCCTGCGAGATGTCGACGCTCTGGTAGGCGATGCCCTTCTTGTCCAGAGCGCGGTAGGTGGCGTTGCACTGTACGCAAGCCGGCTTCGTGTAAACCGTGACGGTCATGTCCTGGTCCCCTTTTCTGTACTGCTGTCGTGCTGTGTCATGGGCGGCGCGCGGCCCCGGATAGGGGAAGAAATCCGGGGATTTCCGCGCTTCCGGGCCCATGCCCGTCCAGCGGTTGTTTCTGTGCTTCGATACTACATCTAGTGCGACCCACTGGAGCGAACCCCTAGATGATGTATTACAAGTATGTCATTACCGGAGCGAGTAGTCCACACGATGTCCACAGATCGGGGCCTCCGGAAAGCCCGGAAACGAGCCGATCGGAGGCGTTCGGAGGGGTCCGTCCACAGCACTGTGGAGTACTTCCGCACAGGCTGAGAAACTTCCGTGTCGCGATTCTCTGGCGTGTCGCGACGAACGCGTATAGAAGGACGATCACGTATAGAAGACTGGGCAGAGGGACAAGCCCATGAGGAGGGTGTCAGTTGATCAATCCCGTCCACCTGCGGACGCTGCTCGAGGTCATCCGCCACGGATCCTTCAGCGGAGCCGCGACCAGCCTCGGCTACACCGCCTCCGCTGTGTCGCAGCAGATGTCCGCGCTGGAGCGCGACACGGGCGCCACGCTCTTCACCCGGTCCGCCCGCAGCGCCCTTCCGACGGACGCCGCCCTCGCCATGTCACGCCACGCCGCGAAGGTCCTGACGGACATCGACGCACTGCTCGCCTCCACCGCCCGGGCAGGCTCCGGTCCGGCGCACGAACTCCGGCTCGGCATCTTCCCGAGCCTCGCGACGTTCGCCCTCCCCCGGCTGCTCCGCATGCCCGAGTGGCAACGGCTCGGGGTGTCGCTGCGCCTCTTCGTGGGAGAGCCCGCCCACACCATCCAGGGCCTGCGGACGGGCGGCGATCTCGACCTCGCGCTCGTCTACCAGGTGGGACAGGCGGGGCTCGCCTGGCCATCGACGCTCAGCCGCCAGTGGATCGGCGACGACGACTTCCGGGTGATCCTGCCCGAGGGCTGGGGCATCCGCGGCGGGTCGCGCGTCACCGCCGACCAGCTCGCCGACATGCCGTGGATCATGCACCATCCGGGCACCGCCGACGCGACGGTCATCGAGCGGCTCTTCGCGAGCTGCAACCTCCACCCCCGGATCGCCGCCTACTGCGACGACTTCAACGCAAGCCTCGAGCTCGCGGCGGCCGGGCTGGGAGCCGCACTGGTGCCCGAACTCGCCATGGTCAACCGGCCCGAGGGCATCGTGGCGCTCGACGTCCCGGAGATCCGGCTAGCCCGCAGCATCTTCGCGCTGCGCACGGGCGACGCCGACGACGCCCGCGTGCGCCTCTTCATGGACCACCTGGCCGAGATCCTCCGGAGCAAGAGCATCGGTCCCAAGCACACGGCCCCGGGATACGCACCCTTCTCCGGCCGCTGATTCACCGTTGCGCCCGTCCCGCGACGGTTTGTACCTTCGGGACAGACGCGGGCGCCGGTCCGCCGGAATCCACACTCTTCGGGGAGGAACCAATGCGGATCAAGAACAGCGTGGTCGTCATCACCGGGGCGGCGAGCGGCATCGGACGCGCGACCGCCCTTCGTTTCGCCCGACGCCGGACCAGCCTGGTCCTCGCGAGCAGGCGCGTGGAGGCACTCGAGTCGCTCGTCGCCGAGTGCACCGCCCTCGGCGCCCGGGCCATCGCGGTACCCACCGACACCTCGGAGTACGGCGCCGTGCAGGAGCTGGCGAGCAGGGCCGTCGAGGAGTTCGGGCGCATCGACGTCTGGGTCAACAACGCCGCGGTGTCCTTCTTCTCCCCCTTCCTCGAGGTACCCCTGAGGGATTTCGAGCGCGTCATCGACGTCAACGTCATGGGCTACGTCTACGGGGCACGCGCCGCCCTGGAACGCATGCAGGACCAGGGCAGCGGCGTCCTCGTGAACGTGGCCTCGATCGTCGGTGAGATCCCGCAGCCCTACACCTCCGCCTACTCGATGTCGAAGGCCGCCGTCCGCGCCCTCGGCGTCAGCCTGCGGTCCGAACTGAAACTCGACCGGAAGAAGCACATCCACGTGTGCACCGTCCTGCCGCCCACCATCGATACGCCGTTCTTCGACCACGCCGCGAACTACACGGGACGGCGCGCCGTCGCGATGCCCCCGGTCTACAGTGCGGACCGGGTCGCGAAAGCCATCCTCGACGTCGTCGATGCGCCGGTCCGCGAGGTCGCCGTCGGGCGTATCGGCCGGTCCATGGTGCGGCAGCACCGGCTCACGCCGGGCCGGCTCGAGAGGGTGATGGCGCACCAGGTGGAACACACGCACCTGTCGAAGAAGGAACCGGCGGAGGACTCCACCGGCAACCTGTACGCCCCCTCGCTGGATCCCGCCAACGCCTCGGTCTCGGGCGGCTGGAGTGGCAGACGCCGCACCGCCCAGCGGATGGTCCTCGGCACCGCCCTCGTCGGCGCGGGCGCGGTGGTGTTCGGCGACAGGCTGAAGGCGGCCGCTCCCGCGGTGGCAGGAGCGGCGGCGGCCGTCGGGCGGGCCGTCGGCAGGAGTTCCTGACCCGCGGCGCTTCCACCCGCCGTCCCGCCCAGGAATCAGCGCAGGACGAGCGGTCCGGGCCTGGCTACAGCGAGGCCGCGAGTCCTGCCTGCGGGGGCCTCTCGAGATCCAGGGCATCGATCACGTCCAGTGCGGCTGCGTGCTCGTTGAACGTGTAGAGGTGGATCCCGGGCGCGCCGTCGTCGAGGGCCGCCCTGGCGAGTTCGACGGTGGCGGCGACCCCGATCCGACGGCGGTCCTCGTCGGCCCGTGCTCCCTCGAGCCGGGCCCGGAGGGCCTCGTCGACGTCGACCCCCGCCAGCCCGCTCAGCTTCTCCAGCCGCCGCGTGCTGGTCATCGGCATGACGCCCGGGATGATCGGGATGCTGACGCCGGCGCGGGCCGCCCGGTCCACCAGCCGCGCGTAGTCGGAGGGCTGGAAGAAGACCTGCGTGATCGCGAAGTCGGCGCCCGCGTCCTCCTTGGCGAGGAGCACCTCGATGTCCTGCTCGAGGCTCGGCGAGTCGGGGTGCCGCGTGGCGTACGCCGCCACCCCGACCGACACCCTGCCGGCCGCGAGCTGCGCGGTCCGCTGCGACTCGACGTCGCGGATCAGGCGGACGAGTTCGTCGGCGTGCTCGACGTCGCCCGGCCGGGGCTCGATGCCTTCCGGAGCGTCCCCCCGGAGCGCGAGGATCCCCCGCACACCCCCGCCGAGAAGGCGTTCGACGATCTCCGTCAGCTCCGCACGGCTGCTGCCCACGCACGTCAGGTGCGCCAGCGGCTTGAGCGTGGTCTCGGTCAGCAGCCGCTTCAGGAGGTGAATCGCCGTCTCCCTGTTGCTGCCGGCCGCCCCGTACGTGACCGACACGAAGTCGGGGCGTGTGTCCTCGAGCCTGCGGATGGTCGTCCACAGGGACTCTTCCGCAGGCCCGTTCCGCGGCGGATACAGCTCGTAGGACAGCGCCGGGTAGGTCGGTGGCGGCAGCCGGGTGCCCGTCATGCGCGTGCTACGTCCAGGTGCGGGATCAGTCGGTCTCCTCGGGCACATCCGCGGAGCGGACATCGTTCTCGATGATGCCGAGTTCCTCGAGCTGCGCCGACATGCCGGCACCGTCCGGGGCGTAGATCCAGGGAATGCCCGGGGTCGGCTGGACCCCGGTCTTCGAGCGGCCGCCTGCGAGCACCGCTTCGCCGACGGACAGCTGGCGGATCGCGATGGCACGGACGTTCTGCGGGTGGCGCTGGGCGAACTCCGAGTAGATGGCCTCGTCATGCTGGCCGTCGTCCCCCACCAGCAGCCACTTCACGTCGGGGAACTCCTCGGCGAGGCGCTCGAGCGACGTGCGCTTGTGGTCCTGCCCGCTACGGAACCAGCGGTCGCGGGTGGGCCCCCAGTCGGTCAGCAGTTTCGGTCCGGCCGGGTAGAGGTTGCGGGACAGGAACCGGGACAGCGTCGGCGCGACGTTCCACGCCCCGGTAGAGAGGTAGAGCACGGGAGCCGAGGGAAGGGTGCGCACGACCCGCTCGTACAGCACGGCCATCCCCGGAGTGGGCGTCCGCGCATGCTCGTCGAGCACGAAGGTGTTCCAGGCGGCCAGGAACGGCCGGGGCAGCGCGGTGACCATGACGGTGTCGTCGATATCGGAGACGACACCGAACTCGGTGCCGTCGGCGACGATCCGCACGGGGGCCTCCACCACCTTCGACTCCCCGGACTGCACCGTGATCGTGTGCCAGCCGGCGTCGAGCGTCACGGGGATACGGGCATCGACGACACCACCGCGGTCCGCCTCGACGTCGTGCACCGTGCCGCCGATGGTCACGTGGACGACGGCGTGGGGCACCGGAGCACTCGTGAAGTTGCGCCACCCCCGCATGCCCTCCTGCAGGGGCTTGAGCGGTCCGTCCTCCTTGCTGCGTCCCGTGTCCCTCGGGTCGCTCAGGACCACGCGGGCCAGCACCCGCACCCACGCCGTCGTGCCGTACCCGGTGTACGGGATGACGGTCTCGATCCGCCCGCGCCGGATCGAGCGGCGCGTCTGGAAGCGGAGCCAGGCGTCGTCGAGGCGGACCGCGAGGTGGCGGACCTCGGCTACCGGCGTCGTCGTGCTGCTACTGCTCGGACTGGTGGAGGGAGTGTGCGGCTTTGCCGGGCGTGGACACATGCGTTCCAGTCTGGCACGGCGATACCCAGTAGACGAGTCATCCGCCGCAAGCGGTGTCCCTGCCCGTTCAGGGCGCACAGGTCACAGAGGGCTAACAACTCGGGTTTCCCCGTTGCGCGCACTTGTAGGCGGGAGGAACGGACTGAGACGCTGATTGTTCGATGCAGGGGACGACGGCTGGGGGATCCAATGGCACATGAGTGGGAGCAGATCGGCGTGCGGCTGAAGGAGGACAGGCCGTTGCAGGGCTGGGACGCGGCGGCGGAGCAGGATCCCGAGACCACCGCGAACGATCTGGCCCATGCCATCCTCTTCGGGCGGGCGCAGGCCGCCCTCGAAGCCATCGCCGCGGGCGGAGCCGGGCTCACCACGGATCATGCCCGTGCCCTCCACTTCGCCAACGAGATGGCGGAACTACGGCACTACGGGCCGCTGATCGCCGTGGCGGACGGCCTTCCCACCCTCGCCCCCGGTGTCCGGGACGTCATCGCAGGGCTCCGCGAGCGCGGGCTCTGGGACGGTCAGCCCGCCTGGAACCTCTGACCAGCCACGCCACCCCGGGAACGGTCGACGACCTCACCCATCCAGGACCGGCACCGCACCGAAGTGATCCAGGGCGTGTTCATCCGGCGCGCCTGCCGCCGGTGGGCGGCTCACCTGGAGCGTGAGGCGGGCAGTGATACGACCGTGAGCGTGCCGAGGCCTGGCACAGGCATGCGCGACGATGCCGACCCGCGGTTCTCCCTCATCGTCCTTCCCACGCTGCTCCAGCTCCGATGGCGGCGAGGGCTCGTCATCGACCGCTCCGACATCGCCCGGGCGGGATCGGCCGTGACGGCATCGGACAGCGGCGCACTCCCCCTGCTGGTGGAGGTGACAGCCCTCCGGGAAGTCACCTGGGACGCACGGGAGGCGTTCGTCGCCTACGCCCGCCCCGCTCCCATCGCCATCCTCGGTTCCGACGCGGTCGACCTGGTCCTGACCGCCTTCGCCGTGAGGTCTCCGACGGAGACCCGCTTCTTCACGGACCGGGACGAGGCCGTGCGCTGGCTGCTGCCGGGCGAACGCATGCAGGGCCCGGACGTGGCACACTCGGAGCCATGGCGGCCGTAGTCCTTCCGTGGAATCCCGATGAGCACGCCTGGCCCGGGGTCTACGCCAGTGATGTCGGGACCGTCCGACGGACCGGCGTCCTGAGGCTGCGGTGGGAGCTCCCCGCGATCACGGCGGACGACGGCGTGGACCTCTGGCTGGTCGTCGTCGGGCACCACCCGTCCGCGCGGGGCCTGATCGGACACGGCATCGTCAGGGGGTCCGCGCCGACACCGGGGACGTCCTCGGTCCGCGCGGACATCGATATCGACCTGCTCCTCCCCCACGGCGACCAGGTGCCGCTGGCGCAACTCCTGGAACGGCTGCCCGGACTGGACATCACCGGAGTCAGCGCCGCCCCGCTCACCGGTGCGGCCGAGGTGTCGCTGCGCGAGCTGTGGGCGGAGTCCACTCCGCCCGAACCGGGCACGCTGGACCCCGTTCCGGGTGCGTTGCCCTCGGATCGGGTGAAGCGCGTACCGGCCAGCGCCTTCGAGCGGGACCCGGAGCTGCGCAGGAGGGCCATCGCGAACGGGGGGTCCGCGTGCCACGCCTGCGGGCTGGACCTCGAACTGGCGTACGGCGCTCCGGGAGCCGACCTCGTCCAGGTGCACCACATCACGCCCCTGGCCCACATCACGCCGGACTATGAGATCGACCCGCTGGTCGATCTCGTGCCGCTGTGCCCCACCTGCCATGCAGTAGCCCACGGCCGCTGGCCCGACCCCTACAGCATCGAGGACATCAGGACGATGCTGCGCTCGCGCGGGTTCCTTCGCGGAACGGTCGCGACCGAGGAGCAACTGGAAGCGGAGGCGGCTGCGGCGCGCATCCTCGGTGCCTGAGGGCGCCGTGACCGGCTCCGGGCCGCCACGCCTCCACCGCGTGGCGCATCAGCGTCAGTTGGTGAAGACGTGCAGGAACCGGAAGAAGACCGAGGCGCCGACGGCGATGTAGGTGATGGCGATGACCGGCCCCACCCAGGCGGCGAGCCATCGGGTCAGGGCTGCGGGTGCGGGGATGACGCCGTGGGCCATGTTGCGGACGGTCGTGAGGATGAACAGCGGGATCATGGCCGCCCAGACGATCATGCAGTACAGGCAGAGGATGTAGATGTCGAACAGCGCCTGGCTCCACAGCCACGCGGCGAACACCGCGCCGAGCGTCACACCTGCCTGCAGGCCCGCCCAGTACCAGCGGGCGAACCGGGCCCCGGCCAGCAGCGCCATGCCGGTGGTGATGATGACGGCGAACCCGACGAGCCCGATGAAAGGATTCGGGAAGCCGAAGAGTTCCGACTGCCAGGTCTGCATGACCCGGCCGCAGGACACCCACGGGTTGATGTCGCAGCTCGTGACGTGGTCCGGATCCCGCAACAGCTGAAGCTTCTCGAGGATCAGGACGCCGGCCGCGAGCCACCCCGTGATCCCGGTGACGAGGAGCATCACCCCGAAGGGGACCCGTCGGGCGGACACGGGCAGGGGCGTCTCCTCCCCCGACCCGGCGCCGGCTGATGGTGTAGGAGCGGTCGCTTGTGCCATGGCCTTGTCGGTCCTCGTCGTCGCTGGTTCGGATCAGTCCGCGATAGCGGTTTCGATGAGGCTGCGGAACTCCTCGACGCTTGCGGGCTGGATCTTCCGCCCCTCGAGGAAGAACGTGGGCGTACCCTCGACGTCCAGCGCGAGGCCGTCCTCCCTGTCGCTGTTCACGCGCTCCAGGGTGGCAGGGTCGGCGATCGCGGCGTCGAAGGCCGCCATGTCCAGGCCCAGGGACTGCGCGTACTCGCGGAAGGTGCCGGCCCTCGATTCGGGTGTGTGCGCCCATTCGGCCTGCTTCTCGTACATCAGGGCATGCATGTCCGTGAACCTGCCCTGCCGGGCGGCCGCCTCGACGGCCGCCGCAGCCGTCTCGGAGTTCGGGTGGCCCGGCAGGGGGAAGTACCGGGACACCACGGTCAGGTTCTCCCCGTACTCCACGGAGAGCTCCTCCACCAGCGGATACGCAGCCAGGCAGACCTCGCACTCGAAATCGAGGAACTCCACCAGGACGGCTTTCTCATCCGGCGCCTGGGACAGGCGGTGGCTGTCCTCCCGCACCACCTGCACCCGGGAGTTCCCAGAGCCCGCGGCCTCGGATCCACCGGCCCCGATGCTGTTGATGAGGATCACCAGGCCCACGACGAGGGCGGCCGCGAGGATCAGCCCGATCGCGATGCGGTTCTGCAGGCTCAGGGCCCTGGCGTTGAAGGCGGTAGGCACAGGTGTGTCTCCTCGGGATGTGCGGTGTGCGGCTGGAGGGTCAGGTGTGGGTGCAGCAGGAGCAGGACGACGACGTGGCCGGAGGTGCCGCGTCGGGCGCGATCAGCTCCGTCTCGGCGGTGCCGACCGACGGCGCGCAGCAGGCGTCACCCCTCCAGGCGTCCCGCCCTTCCTTGAGCGCGACGGCGGCGATGACCAGGGCGGCAAGGGGGTCCGCCCAGGACCAGCCGAGGGTGCTGTTCAGCAGCAGACCGACCAGCAGGACCCCCGACAGGTACGTGCAGAGCAGGGTCTGCCTGGAGTCCGCGACGGCGGATCGCGAGCCGAGCTCGCGTCCTGCCCTGCGCTGGGCCCAGGACAGGAACGGCATGACGGCGAGGCTGACCGCGGCGAGGACGATACCGACCAGCGAGTGCTGGGGCTCGGCTGCGCCGAGCAGGGTGCGGACGGCGTCGAAGGTCACGAACGCTGCGAGGCCGAAGAACGAGAAGGCGATCAGCCGCAGGGCGGTCTTCTCGCGGGCCTCCGGGTTGCGACCGGCGAACTGCCAGGCCACGGCGGCCGCGGAGAGGACCTCGACGACGGAGTCCAGGCCGAACCCGATCAGGGCGCTCGAGGAGGCGACGGTTCCGGCGCTGATCGCGATGACCGCTTCGATGATGTTGTAGGTGATTGTCGCGGCGACGAGCAGGCGGATCCTCCGGGACAGGACCGCCCGGCGCTCCGTGGGAGGGACCGGCTGCGCCGGTGCGTGGGCGCTCATCCGCTCAGAAGGTAGTTCCACCCTCCCATAGTACATCCACCTGTGTACTGACGGCAGGTCCGCTAGGAGGCCAGCCGGGCGGCAGCACCGGAACCGGCTCTTCGGAATCAAGGGTGTAGCGAGGGTCTGAAACCTCCGGCCTCGAGCAGGCTCCTGGCTGTGTAGTTCGCGAGGTTGCGGAAGCCGAGCG
>NZ_JBIVQL010000017.1:14437-55209 GCF_044755105.1 Arthrobacter sp. NPDC092385 | reverse complement strand
AGGACACCGCCGGACAACACTTAGCAACACAAAAAAGGGAAGGCCCCACACCACCAGGTGCGGGGCCTTCCCCCCATTTAACCCACACCACGAAAAATTCAAACCACACCCACCCAAGCCACCCCCACCCACCACCGAGCCCACCCACAGCACCCGCCCAACACCGAGCCGGCAGCCCTGCACACCGTACGGCCTGCACGAGAGGCGTCCATCACATCCACTCGAGGCGCCGATACCGGTGACAGTCCGGGGCGGCGCTTCGTGGTTCCATAGATGTGTAACACCCACAGCAAAATAGAGACCCGCCGGTGGAACATCCCGGCACCTGATGAGAGGACCCCGCTGCCATGGCTGAGCAGGAGCACACCGCCGGACGAGACGGGAAGCCCGAACACTCGAGCGACGCGGACGGCGGTCGCCAGGGAGGGTCCGGACAAGAGGGCCGTCGGCATTCCTGGGGATCCAAGTCCGGTGGACAGGGGGCCCGGTCAGGGGCTCCGCGAACCGGCGGCGACGATCGCTCCCGGGCTCACGACGAGTCGTTCTCGGAGCGACCACAGCGCAGCAGCTCGGCCAGTGACCGCGGTGCGTCCGGCGATGATCGTCGTGGCGCACGTCCCGAGGGCGGGTCCAGGGGATCGAGCAGCGGTGGACGGCCTCCCGGCGGCCGACCCGCGTGGAAGGGCCAGTCCGAGGCGCGAGGCGCGGAGCGCGCCGGCGGCCGTCAGGGCAGAGATGGCCAGAACGAGCAGCGTGACCGCCCGGGTTCCGCACGTGATGGACGGCCGAGTCAGGAGCGCGGTGGTTCCGCAGGCCAGCGGCGCGACGATCGGGCGGGCCAGAACCAGGGCAGGCCGGATCGTCGATCCTCGGAGCGTCCCCAGCGGGGGCCGGATGACAGCCGTGGAGCGCAACTGCGTGGCTCGGCGTCCCGCGGCGGCTCCGCGTCCGGTTCGGCCACCGACAAGCAGGCCCGATTCGGGGGACGTGGTGACGCGCCGACGGGCCGTACCGGCGAGGGTCGGGACCGTCCCTGGCAGTCGCGTACCCCGGGTGAGGGACAGGGATCTGGTGACCGGCGTGCGCCTGAGCGCAGCAGTTCGTTCCGCCGACCCGGCGACCGCCAGGAGCGGGGTGGCGTGGAGCGCGGAAGCGACGATCGACGCCACGGGAACCGGTCGGACGACACGGCGTCGTCGGCAGCGCGCACTCACAACGCGCGTGATCTCCGCAGCGCCAACCGACCGGATCGTGAGCGCTCTCCCGAGATCGACGAGGATGTCAAGGGCGACGAGCTCGATCGGGTGACCCGGGCCCAGATCCGCAATCTGGAGGAGCGCAGCGCGCTCTGGGTAGCGAAGCACCTGGTCATGGCAGGCCGACTCATCGACCTCGACCCGGAGCTCGCATTCCAGCACGCCCTGGCCGCAAGCCGTCGCGGGGGACGTCTCGCAGCAGTACGTGAAGCCGTGGGCCTCACTGCCTACGCGGCCGGCCACTACGGCGAAGCGCTTCGGGAATTCCGGACCTTCCGGAGGATCAGTGGCTCGAACGTCCACCTGCCGGTCATGGCCGACTGCGAGCGGGGACTCGGCCGACCCGACAGGGCGCTCGACCTTGCACGGAGCGAGGAAGCCGAGACGCTGGACGCAGCCGGAAAGGCGGAACTCGCCATGGTGATTTCCGGGGCCCGCACTGACCTAGGACAACTCGAGGCGGCCGTCTCGGCCCTGGAGATCCCGCAGCTGGATCTGCACCGGGCTTTCTCCTTCAGCCCCCGGCTGTTCCGCGCCTACGCCGATGCACTCGATGCAGTGGGACGTTCCGACGAGTCGGGCAGGTGGCGGCGTCAGGCGGGCGTCGCGGAAAAGGCCCTCGGACTCGACGATGACCTCGAACCGGACATCATCGACCTCGGCGAGGATGACGACGACGCTCCCGCGCCGGTCCCTGTGCCCAGGGTGGCGGACGTACTCGGCGGTGCTGCCGCCGCTCCGGTGGCAGCTCCGGCCGATGCTGCCCCGGACGGGAGCGGAGCCGCGGGCGTGGACACCGGTTTTAGGGATGCCGGTATCAGGAACGAGGATGCAGAGGCCGGCACGCGTGCTGATGCCATCGATGCTGCTGACGCAGGCCTTGCGGACGGCGTCCCGGCTCCTGGCCCGTCACGCTCCCTCGAGGGTGATCCCGCGACGGACGGCGAGCTTGCTGCGAGCACCACCGACGAAGCGGGTACGGTTCTGCCCGACGAAGCGGGTACGGTTCTGCCCGACGAGGCAGCGGATGCCCCGGGCGACGCGGGTTCCGCGGGGAACGGCACGGGAGAAGCTGAGGCAGCAGAAGGGGCTGTCGCTGCTGACGCGGTGCCGGCAGGCGAGACCTCGCACCCGGTACAGGCACTCCAGACCGAGATGCTCTTCAGCATGGATGACGCAGGCGCTGCGGATATCCCTGCGCCGCAGGCGGAGGAAGCAGTGCAGGAGCCGCAGGCTGCCCGGAGCACGACCGTCGAGTTCTCGGAAGCCGCATCGGGCCCGCGTACAGGAGACGTGGCGACCGGCGGGCAGGCAGGCGACCCGAGCTCCACCGACACCTCCACCGACGCCGGCCAGGACGGCCCCGCGCCCAGGCCCGAGCGGGCCGCCACGTCGGATCAGCCGGACGTCGTCGATGACTGACCGCCTGATCGACGCCTACGACGGCGTACTCTCCGACCTGGACGGCGTCGTCTACGCCGGACCGCGCGCCATCGACGGCGCGACGGAGGCCCTCGAACAGCTGGCGGGGGAGGGCAAGAGCCTGGCCTACGTCACCAACAACGCGTCGCGCTCCTCAGAGCAGGTCGCTGCCCATCTCCGCGAGCTCGGCGCGCCGGCCGGCGCCGAGCAGGTCTTCGGTTCGGCACAGGCAGGCGCCGAGCTGCTGGCGGGGCAGGTGGCTGCCGGCTCACTCGTCCTCGTGATCGGGAGCGAGACGCTCGAGGCCGCCGTCAGGGAGCAGGGCTTCACGGTCGTCGGCTCGGCCGACGACGGGCCGGACGCCGTCATCCAGGGGTTCTCGCCCGCACTCGGCTGGAAGGACCTGGCGGAGGCCGCGTATGCGGTATCCGCCGGCGCCGTCTGGGTTGCGACGAACACCGACATGTCCATTCCGCAGGAGCGGGGGATCGCTCCCGGGAACGGCACCCTCGTGGCCGCCGTCGCCGCTGCGACGGGGCGGTCACCGATGGTCGCCGGAAAGCCGGGAGCGGCCCTCTTCGAGACCGCGGCACGGCACTCCGGTGTCGAGCGCGCCCTCGTCATCGGCGATCGGCTCGATACGGACATCCTCGGCGGGAATCGCGCCGGGATGTCGACGGCTCTCGTCCTCACGGGGGTGGATTCGGTCCGGACGGCCCTTGCCGCGCGTGTCGATGAGCGTCCGGACTATCTCATCAGCTCCCTGGCCGAGCTGTACGAGGAGTACCCGGCGGTCACGCACGATGACGGCTCCTACGCCTGCGGGGACGCGTCAGCACGCGTCTCGGGGCGGACGGTGGAGGTCACGGGCCGTGAGGACGACGTCGACAGTTGGCGTGCAGCCTGCGCCGCCTGGTGGGCGGCGAACCCCGATGCGGCTCCCGACGGGGCGCCGGACGTCGCGTTCACGACGGCTGGCTAGTCTGGAAGCGGGAGCGACAGCCCGATGGGACAGAAAGGGGAGGCGGCGGTGAACGACACGACAGGCAGCGGGAGCGGCGGAGAAAGCGACGTGCACGCACAACCGTCGTCGACCGGGGACGTGCAGGTGGACCGGATCCTGGCCGTCCTCGACACGTTGGGTGATGTGCCCGTCAGCGAGCACGCCGCCATTTACCTCGACGTCCACGACCGCCTGGGCGGTGCCCTGAATCCGGAACAGAAGCTACGCCGGGCGGGAGCCCATGGCTCGCCTTGACCAGGAACTCGTGGCACGGGGCCTCGCCCGGTCCCGCTCCCACGCTGCGCAGCTGATCGCAGCCGGCAGGGTCCTCCGGGACGGCGTCGTTGCGGGCAAGGCGTCGGCATCGATCCTGCCCGCGGACGTCCTCGTCGTCGAAGACCACGGTGAGGACTACGTGAGCCGCGCCGGCAACAAGCTCGACGGCGCCCTCCGGGCCTTCCCCGCGGTGGTTCCGGTCGGCAAGCGGTGCCTCGACGCAGGCGCCTCCACGGGCGGCTTCACGGATGTCCTGCTCAGGCGGGGGGCGCGCGAGGTCGCGGCCGTCGATGTGGGCCACGGCCAACTCGTGCAGCAACTGCGTGATGATCCGCGCGTGCTCGTCTTCGAGGGGATGAACGTGCGCCACCTCGAACCGGACGCCATCGGCGGACAGGTCCAGCTGACCGTGGCGGACCTCTCCTTCATCTCGCTCCGCCTGGTCATCGCCTCGCTGGCCGCCGCCACGCAGGCCGGGGGCGAGATGCTCCTGATGGTGAAGCCGCAGTTCGAGGTGGGGCGCAGCGGGCTCAACAGGCTGGGCGTCGTCACCTCCCCCGAGGCCCGCCGCCGGGCCGTCGCCGGCGTGCTGCGCGGTGCGCTCGAGTGCGGGCTCGATATCGGCGGGATCGCGCAGAGCGAAGTGCCGGGACAGGACGGCAACCTGGAGTACTTCGTGTGGATAAAGGTGCCGAGCAGCGGATTGATGCCTAGGATCGAGGGGGAGCTGGACCGGCTGACGGAGCAGGCACTCGCCCAGGGCGCACTGTTCCCGCCCCCACCCCACCGATCAGACGGAGCTTGATGAGTAGACGAATTCTGGTGCTCGCGCACACCGGCCGCAGGAACGCGATGATCGCGGCGCAGGAGGCATGCACACGCCTCCACGACCTCGGACTCCAGCCTGTCATGCGACCGGAGGAGCTCGCCGACATCCAAAGGGAGTACGGGGAACTCGCGGCTCCTGCCCAGGCGCTGGGCGACGGCGTGGACTTCGGCGACGTCGAACTCGTCATGGTCCTCGGCGGCGACGGCACGATCCTGCGGGCGGCGGAGCTCGTGCGGGAGGCGGACATCCCCCTCCTGGGTGTCAACCTCGGACACGTGGGCTTCCTCGCGGAAAGCGAACGCGCCGACCTCGAGGAGACCGTGCGCTGGGTGGCCGATCGCAGCTACACGGTGGAGGAGCGCACCACGATCGAGGTCCTCGTCTGGCACGGGGATACTCTGCTCGGCAGCAGCTGGGCCCTCAACGAGGCCGCCATCGAGAAGGCGAACCGGGAGCGCATGATCGAGGTGGTCATGGAGGTCGACGGGCGCCCCGTGAGTTCCTTCGGCTGCGACGGCGTCGTCCTCGCCACCCCCACCGGCTCCACCGCCTACGCGTTCTCGGCCAGCGGCCCCATCGTCTGGCCGGAGGTGGAGGCGCTGCTCATGGTGCCGATCAGCGCTCACGCCCTCTTCGCGAAGCCGCTCGTGGTGGCGCCCACCTCGGTGCTCGCCGTCGAGCTCCTCACCCGCACCGAGGCCTCGGGCGTCCTCTGGTGCGACGGTCGACGGAGCATCGACCTGCCGCCGGGTGCCCGCGTCGAGGTGAGGCGCTCGGAGCATCCGGTACGGCTCGCCCGTACCCGGCAGACTCCGTTCTCCGAGCGGCTGGTCCGCAAGTTCGAACTGCCCATCCAGGGCTGGCGCGGCCCCGTCAAGCACCAGGAGGGACCGGTTCGATGATCGAGGAGATGCGCATCCGCGACCTCGGCGTCATCACCGACGCCACGCTCGAGCTCGGCCCCGGACTGACCGTCGTCACCGGTGAGACCGGCGCGGGCAAGACGATGGTCATCACGGCCCTCGGTCTGCTCCGCGGGGCGCGCTCGGACGCCGGCGCCGTCCGGCTCGGCGCCAAGTCCGCGTCCGCGGAGGCCGTCCTCCGCCTGGACCCTGCCAGCCCGGCCGCCCTCAGGGCGGCGGAGGCGGGCGCTGCGCTCGAGGAGGACGACGGCGTCGCCGAACTCATCCTCGCGCGCACCGTGACGAGCGAGGGGCGCAGCCGTGCCTATGTCGGCGGTCGTGCAGCTCCCGTCGGAGTGCTCGCCGAACTGGGAGAGGAACTCGTCGTCGTCCACGGGCAGTCCGACCAGCTGCGGCTGAAGGGCGCCCCCGCCCAGCGGCAGGCACTGGACAAGTTCGGCGGCAAGCCCGTCGAGGAAGCGCTGCAGGCCTATGGGGACGCTTTCCGCCAGTGGCGCGACGCCCTTGCCGAACGCGACCGCCTCCGGAGCGAGGCACGGGAGCGCCTGCGCGAGGCGGAGGGACTGGAAGCGGCCCTCGCCGAGATCGGGGACGTCGACCCGCAGCCCGGGGAGGACGCCGCGCTCAAGGCCGAATCGATGCGCCTCGGCAATCTCGAGGAACTCCGGACCGCGGCCCTCGTGGCCCATCAGGCGCTCGTGTCCGAGGACATCGGGGCCAGTGCCGACGCCGTGTCCCTGGTCGACGAGGCGAAGCGCCAGCTCGAGGCGGTCGCCGAGCACGACGCCGATCTCGGCACGCTGGCCGAACGGCTCGCCGAGGTGGGGTACCTGCTGGCGGACGTGTCCGCGGAGCTGGCGGGCTACGGGGCGGCGCTCGACGGGGAGGGTGCGGGCAGGCTCGAGGAAGTCGAATCCCGCCGGGCGGCGCTCTCCGTGCTCGTGCGGAAGTATGCTCCGACGATCGACGAGGTGCTGGCCTGGCAGGAGGACGCCGTGAAGCGCCTGCTCGAACTCAGCAGTGATTCCACCCGCGTGGAGGAGCTCGACGACGTCATCGCCGAGCTGGACCGCCGGGTGCACGGACTCGCCGAGGACCTGTCCTCGCTGCGCCGGGCTGCCGCGGGGAGCCTCGCGGCGAAGGTCAGCGACGAACTGACGGCCCTCGCGATGCCTGATGCGCAGCTGCTGATCGAGGTCACCCCGGCCGACGCACTGACGATCCACGGTGCCGACGACATCGCCTTCAACCTGCAGCCGCACCCCGGCTCGGCGCCACGCGCCCTGGGCAAGGGCGCCTCGGGCGGTGAACTCTCCCGCGTGATGCTGGCCATCGAGGTGGTCCTCGCCGCCGTCGATCCCGTACCCACCTTCGTGTTCGACGAGGTGGACGCGGGCGTCGGTGGCAAGGCCGCCGTCGAGATCGGACGCCGGCTCGCCATGCTGGCCGAGCATGTCCAGGTCATCGTGGTGACCCACCTGCCGCAGGTCGCCGCCTTCGCCGCCCGGCATATCCGCGTGACGAAGAACGTCTCGCGCGACGGCGACGGCGGCGGCGTGACCGCCAGCGACGTCGAGGTCCTGCCGGAGGACGAACGCGTGCGGGAGCTCGCGAGGATGCTCGCGGGGCAGGAGGATTCGGCCTCGGCCCGCGCCCACGCCGAGGAACTCCTCGCTGATGCCGCCCGCTCCACCGCTCGGTGATAAGATCGAACTCCGTGGCGCAGCAAACAAACTCCCGGTTCCTTAAATCCGCAACGACCAAGCACATCTTCGTGACTGGCGGCGTGGCCTCCTCACTCGGCAAGGGACTGACGGCATCCAGCCTGGGTCACCTCCTGAGGGCCCGCGGCCTCTCCGTGACGATGCAGAAGCTTGATCCCTACCTGAACGTCGATCCCGGCACGATGAACCCGTTCCAGCACGGCGAGGTGTTCGTCACCGACGACGGCGCCGAGACCGACCTGGACATCGGGCACTACGAGCGGTTCCTCGACGAGAACCTCGACGGGTCGGCGAACGTCACGACGGGCCAGGTCTACTCGACCGTCATCGCGAAGGAACGCCGCGGCGAGTACCTCGGCGACACCGTCCAGGTCATCCCGCACATCACCGACGAGATCAAGCGTCGCATGCGGCTGCCGGCCGAGGCCGCTCCCGGCAAGAAGGCCCCCGACGTCATCATCACCGAGATCGGCGGCACGGTGGGCGACATCGAGTCGCAGCCCTTCCTCGAATCGGCCCGCCAGGTCCGCCAGGACATCGGCAGGAACAACGTCTTCTTCCTGCACGTCTCCCTGGTCCCGTACATCGGCCCGTCGCAGGAACTCAAGACCAAGCCAACGCAGCACTCCGTCGCGATGCTGCGCTCCATCGGTATCCAGCCGGACGCCATCGTGATCCGCTCCGACCGTGAAGTGCCGACGGCCATGCGGGAGAAGATCGGCCGGATGTGCGACGTCGACATCGACGCCGTGGTGAACGCCGCCGATGCCCCGAGCATCTACGACATCCCGAAGACCCTCCACGCCCAGGGCCTCGACGCCTACATCGTCCAGGCGCTCGACCTGCGGTTCAAGGACGTCAACTGGACCAAGTGGAACAAGCTGCTGGACGTCGTCCACAACCCGAAGCACCACGTCGAGGTGGCCCTGGTCGGCAAGTACATCGACCTCCCGGACGCCTACCTCTCGGTCACCGAGGCGCTGCGCGCGGGCGGCTTCGCGAACAAGGCGAAGGTCACGATCAAGTGGGTCCCGTCCGACGAGTGCCAGACGCCCGAAGGCGCCAAGAAGGCGCTCGCCGGCGTGGACGCCGTCTGCATCCCCGGCGGCTTCGGTATCCGCGGCCTCGAGGGGAAGCTCGGCGCCCTGACCTACGCCCGCGAGAACAAGATCCCCACCCTCGGCCTCTGCCTCGGACTGCAGTGCATGGTCATCGAGTACGCCCGGAACGTCGTCGGCCTCGAGGGCGCCTCCTCCAGCGAGTTCGAGCCGGACACGGAGTACCCGGTCATCGCGACCATGGCCGAGCAGCTGCACATCGTCAGCGGCGACGGCGACATGGGCGGCACCATGCGCCTCGGCCGCTGGGAGGCCAAGCTCCAGGAGGGCTCGGTCATCGCCGGGACCTATGGCAAGACCACGGTCTTCGAACGTCACCGCCACCGCTACGAGGTGAACAACGAGTACCGTCAGCAGATCGCGGACGCGGGACTCGTGTTCTCCGGCACGACGACGGACGGCAAGCTCGTGGAATTCGCCGAACTGCCGAAGGACGTGCACCCGTACTACGTCTCCACGCAGGCGCACCCCGAGCTGAGCTCGCGCCCCACGCGGCCGCACCCGCTGTTCGCGGGCCTCGTCAAGGCGGCCCTCGAACGACGCGACGCGAAGGTCTGACGGGGTGTCCGGGGACAGCACCGCCTTCAGCGACGAGCAGAGCCCGCGCCGGCTCCTCGGGGCCACCACGGTCTACGAGGGTCGCGTGTGGGACGTCGTGAGCGAGGAGTTCACCCTGACGGACGACGGCGAGAGCATCACCCGGGACTTCATCCAGCATCCCGGCGCGGTCGCCGTCCTCGTCCTGAACGACGAAGGCCAGGTGCTCCTCCTGCGCCAGTACCGCCATCCGGTGCGCATGGCGCTGTGGGAGATCCCTGCCGGCCTCCTCGACGAGGAGGGCGAGGACTTCGTCGACGCGGCCGCGCGGGAACTCGCGGAGGAAGCGGACCTCACGGCGCAGCAGTGGCACGTCCTCGTCGATCTCTTCCTGTCTCCCGGCTCGTCCTCGGAGGCGCTGCGGGTGTACCTGGCGCGCGGTGTCGGGGACGTCCCTGAGGCCGATCGCCACACGCGCACGCACGAGGAAGCGGAGATCGAACTGCAGTGGGTGGACCTCGACGAGGCCGTGGCAGCGGTCCTCGGGGGGCGGATCCACAGTCCGTCGGCCGCCGCGGCCATCCTCGCGGCCCGCGTGGCCCGCGAGAACGGGTTCATCGACCTCCGCCCCGCGACGACGCTCTGGCCCGAGCATCCGAGCCAGCACCCGACCTGGCCCCGCGGCGCCGTACTCGAGGGCTGACCGACGTGCCGGGCCCGGTGACCGCGGACGAGGAAGGACCCCTGGCCGTCCTCGTGCGCGACTACCTGCGGCACATGTCCGTCGAGCGGGGGCTCTCGGTCAACACACTCGCCGCCTACAGGCGCGACCTGCGGCGGTACGAGGCGTTCCTCTATGCCCGCGAGGTACGGGATGCCGCACGGATCTCCCGGCACGACGTCTCCGCGTTCGCGCAGGCCGTCGTCTCGGGGGACGACGGCCTGTCGCCCCTGAGTCCGCGGTCGGCGGCCCGCACCGTGGTCGCGGTGCGGGGCCTGCACCGTTTCTGGGCACTGGAGGGCATCACCGAGGGCGATCCGGCCCGCGACGTGCATCCGCCGATGATCGGGCAGCGACTCCCGAAGGCCATCCCGGTGGCCGAGGTGGTCCGCATCCTGGAAGCCGTCGATACCTCGACCCCTTCCGGCCAGCGCGACCGCGCGCTCCTCGAGTTCCTGTACTCCACTGGCGCCAGGATCAGTGAAGCGGTGGGCCTCGACGTCGACGACGTCTCCGTGGACGATGCGCTCGACGGCCCCGCCGTCGTCCGCCTGACGGGCAAGGGGTCGAAGGAACGGCTCGTCCCCGTCGGCTCCTACGCCGCGCGGGCGGTCGATGCCTACCTGGTGCAGGGCAGGCCGGCTCTCGCCTCGAAGGGCAAGGGCAGCCCCGCGCTGTTCCTCAACATGCGGGGAGGGCGCCTGAGCCGCCAGAGCGCCTGGAGCATCCTGAAGACGGCGACCGAGCGGGCCGCCGTGACGCGGGAGGTCTCGCCCCACACGCTGCGGCACTCCTTCGCCACCCACCTGCTCGAAGGCGGCGCGGACGTGCGTGTGGTGCAGGAGCTGCTCGGACACGCATCGGTCACCACGACGCAGGTCTACACGCTCGTCACGGCCGAGACGCTGCGGGAGGTGTACGCGGCAGCCCATCCCCGCGCCCGTGCCTGAACGGCGTTCCGTGCCCGAGCCGCCTTCCGTGCCCGGGCTCCCCGCCGGCGCGGTCCGGCCCGGCGAATGGATGACCGTCGACGGCGCGGCCTACCGCTGCGTGGTCCTGTGCTTCCTCTTCCGGGGCAGCGGCCAGGGCCGGGACGTGCTCCTCGGCCTCAAGCGCACCGGATTCGGCACCGGGCGGGTCGTGGCCCTCGGCGGGAAGATCGACGGCCGCGAATCGGCGGGGGAGGCCGCCATCCGCGAGGTCGCGGAGGAGGGCGGTATCGTCCTCGCACCGGCGGACCTGCGCGAGGCCGGCCGCATCTCGTGGTCCTTCCCCGCCCGGCCGGAGTGGAACATGGTGGCCTTCCTGTTCACCGCCGACGCCGGCACCACGACCGTCGTGGCCAGCGAGGAGATCGAGCCGCGCTGGTACGCCGTCGATTCCATCCCCTGGCACGAGATGTGGCAGGACGCCCCCTACTGGCTCCCGTCGCTGCTGGCGGGGCGCCGCATCGACGCCCGCATCCTGATGGACCGGGACAGCGAGGGCGTCGCCGGCGCCGTCGTGGACTGACCCTGCCGCGATCGGCACGGCCGGACCACGGCGCCGTCGACCCCGGACGGGGCCGCCCGCCCGTCAGCTCCCGAGGACGTGCCGCTCGTCGGGACCGTTGTAGAGGCTCAGGGGCCTGATGAGGGAGTTCGAGGCGACCTGCTCCATGATGTGCGCCGTCCAGCCGGTGATACGCGCGGCGATGAACAGCGGCGTGAACATCCCGGTGTCGAAGCCCATGAGGTGGTAGGTGGGCCCGGCCGGGTAGTCGAGGTTCGGCTTGATCCCCTTGGCCTCCTCCATCGCGGTCTCCAGCCCCGTGTACAGTCCCAGGATCTCGCCGCGGCCGTAGTACTCGATCATGGCGTCGAGCGCCGACTTCATGGTCGGGACGCGGGAGTCACCGTTCTTGTAGACCCGGTGGCCGAATCCCATGACCTTCTTCTTCGATGCCAGCGCGTCCTCCATCCATGCCTTCGCGCGGGCGGCGGCCTCCCCGGACGTCTCGTCCTCGCGGATGCCGATCTCCTCGAAGGTGTGCATGACGGCCTCGTTCGCCCCGCCGTGCAGTGCACCCTTGAGCGCCCCGATCGCGCCGGTGACGGCCGAGTGCAGGTCCGACAGCGTCGACGTGATGACCCTCGCGGTGAAGGTCGACGCGTTGAAGGAGTGCTCCGCGTACAGGACCATCGAGACGTCGAACGCGTGGACCACCTCGGCGGGGGCTTCCTCGCCGAAGGTCATCCAGAGGAAGTTGGCCGAGTAGCCGAGGTCCTCGCGCGGCTCCACGAGGGCCTGGCCCCGGCGGCGTCGCTGGTCGTAGGCCACGACGGCCGGGAACGCGGCGAACAGCGTCGCGGCCTTCTCCATGTTCGCCTCGACCGCGTTGTCGCCCGCCTTCGGGTGGATGGCCCCCAGGACGGACACGGCGGTGCGCGCGACGTCCATGGGGTGTGCCGTCAGCGGCAGCAGGTCGATGGCCGCGACCACTTCCGGCGGCAGGGCCCGGTGTGCGCGTTCGAAGGCATCGAACCGCCGTCGTTCGGACGTGTCCGGCAGCTCGCCGTTCCACAGCAGGTAGGCCACGTCCTCCATGTCGCGGTGCCCGGCCAGTTCCTGCACGGGGTAGCCCCGGTACAGCAGGGAGTTGGTCTCGGGATTGACCTTCGAGATCGCGGTGTAGTCCACCACCACTCCGGCGAGCCCCTTGTGGATCTCTGGTTCTGTCACGGCTGGTCCTCCTGTGCGTCCGGTCCTGCTGATGTGTCGCTGCCCGTCCTGTGACCGCTCGGTACCTCGAAGTTGAAGACGGAGGAATCGAAGCGGTTGTACCCCTCGTAGTCCACCAGCTCGTACAGCCGGCTGCGCGTCTGCATGTCCGGTACGGCCGGCTCCTGGGTCCCGTGGGCCCTGATCGAGTCCAGCGTACGCTCGGCGGCCCCCATCGCACTGCGCAGCAGCGTGACCGGGTAGATCACCATGGTGACGCCGGCCTCCTGCAACTGCCCGACGGTGAAGAGCTCGCTCTTGCCGAACTCGGTCATGTTGGCGAGGATCGGGACGTCCACGGCGTCGCGGATGGCCCGGAACTCGGCCAGGCTCCTCATCGCCTCGGGGAAGATGGCATCCGCGCCGGCCTCGACGAGCGCCCGGGACCGTTCCTGGGCGGCTGCCAGGGAGTCCGTGCCCCGGATGTCGGTGCGGGCCATGATCAGGAAATTCGGGTCGCGGCGGGCGTCGGCCGCGGCGCGGATGCGCTTCACGGCCGTGTCGAGGTCGACGACGTTCTTGCCGTCGAGATGACCGCACCGCTTCGGGTTGAACTGGTCCTCGATGTGGCAGCCGGCGAGCCCGGCATTCTCGAGTTCCTGCACGCTGCGGGCCACGTTCATCGGTTCGCCGAAGCCGGTGTCGGCGTCGACGATGCACGGCAGATCGGTCATGCGGGCGATCTGCCCGGCCCGGTGCGCCACCTCCGTGAGGGTGGTGAGGCCGATGTCCGGCAGCCCGAGATCGGCGGCGATCACCGCGCCGGAGATGTAGACCCCGTCGAAGCCCTTGTCGCCGATGAGGCGGGCCGACAGCGGATTGAAGGCGCCGGGGAACTGCTGGATACGCCCCGAGGACAGCCCCGTCCGCAACGCGCGGCGCTTCTCTTCGGCGGGAACGTTCGAATACAGCATGGCGGCCTTCCTAGAGGAGTCCCTGCGGCGCGGCCGCTTCGAGATGACCGGGGGCCGCCACGATGTTGAGCCGGCCGAGCGAGCCGGCCGGGAGGTCCGGCAACTGCTCGACGGCGGCCAGGAAGCGGTCGATCTCGGCGTCGTCGACGATGCCGTCGGCCAGCATGCGCAGTTTTGCGACGTAGTCCGCGCGGACGAACGGCCGCGCCCCGAGGGGGTGGGCGTCCGCGACGGCGATCTCCTCCGTGATGACCGTGCCGTCCGTCAGGGTGATCTCCACCCGGCCGCCGAAGGCCTTCTCCGCGATGTCCAGGGAGTGGTAGCGGCGCGTCCACTCGGGGTCCTCCACGGTGGTGACCTTGTGCCAGAGCGCGACGGTGTCGGGCCGGGCGGCGCGCGCCGGCGCGTAGGAGTCCTCGTGGTGCCAGCGGCCGTCCTGCAGGGCCACGGTGAAGATGTAGGGGATCGAGTGGTCGAGTGTCTCGCGTGACGCGGTCGGATCGTACTTCTGCGGATCGTTGGCTCCCGAACCGATCACATGGTGCGTGTGGTGGGAGGTGGAGATCACGACGGACGCGACGTTCTCCGGGGACGTGACCTCGGGGTGCGATCCGTGGAGGCGCCGGGCGAGGTCGATCCAGGCCTGGGCCTGGTACTCGGCGGAGTGCTCCTTGGTGTAGGTGTCGAGGATGGCGCGCTTGGGCTCGCCGGGGGCCGGCAGCGGCACCTCGTAGGCTGCCTCCGGGCCGTCGAGGAGCCAGGCGATCACGCCGTCCTCGCCCTCGTAGATGGGCGTGGGGGAGGTCTGCCCCCGCATCGCGCGGTCCACCGCCTCGACGGCCATCTTGCCCGCGAACGCCGGCGCATGCGCCTTCCAGGTCGAGATCTCGCCCTTGCGGGACTGGCGGGTCGCCGTCGTCGTATGCAGTGCCTGCCCGACGGCGTGGAAGACGACGTCGGGATCCAGCCCGAGGAGGGTGCCGATGCCCGCGGCAGCGGAGGGACCGAGGTGTGCGACGTGGTCGATCTTGTGCTTGTGCAGGCAGATCGCCTTCACGAGATCGACCTGGATCTCGTAACCCGTCGCGACAGCCCGCACCAGGTCGCTGCCGGACGCCCCGGTGTGCTGCGCCGCGGCGAGGATCGGCGGGATGTTGTCGCCCGGATGGGAGTAGTCGGCGGCGAGGAAGGTGTCGTGGTAGTCGAGCTCCCGGACGGCGACACCGTTGGCCCAGGCCGCCCACTCCGCCGAGACGGGCGAGTCGACGCCGAACACGTGGGCGCCGTGTCCGTTCGAGGAGACGGGATGGCTCAGCGCCTGGGCGCGGGCTGCCACGACGGGCGCCCTGTTCAGGGAGGCGACGGCCACCGAGGCGTTGTCGATGATGCGGTTGATCACCATGTCGGTGACGTCGGCGGTGACCTCGACGGGGTCGGCGGCCACCTCGGCGATCCTCCAGGCGAGCTGCCCGGTTCGGGGAAGGTTCTCCTCGCTGCGGTGGACGCGGACGGGATGGAGCTCGACCATGGTGTTCCTCTCGGTAGTTCAGTGGTTCAGCGGTTCGAAGGTTCAGGGTGCGTCGGAGTGCCCGAGTGCGGGGCGAGCAGGTGCTGCAGGCTCTGGTGGAGGTGCACCCGCATCGATGCCTCGGCGAGCTCGGCATTCCCCGTGCTCAGGGCGAGGGCGATCTGCTCGTGCTCCCTCGCCGAGGCGAGGAGCCGTCGCGGATTGTCCCGGGCCAGCCTGCGGACCCTGGCGAGGTGGGTCCGGATCGGCTTCTGGGCCTGCAGCAGGTAGGGATTCCGGGCCGCGTCGTCGATGTGCTGGTCCAGCCGGGCGACGAGCGCGTAGTACGCGTCCTGCCCGCCGCCGTCGTCCTCGATGAGCCGCCCCGCCGCGGCGAACTCGGCGGCGAGGGCCGCGAAGAGGCCGCCGTCCCCCCGGGAGGCAGCGAGCCGGACGGCCGCGCATTCCAGGGGCAGCCGGACCTCGAACAGATCGGCGACCACCTCGAGGGAGATGGCGGAGACGACGACCCCGCGTCCGGCATGGGGGACCGCGAGTCCCTCGGCGACGAGCCGGGAGAGGGCTTCGCGCAGCGGTGTCCTCGAGACGCCGAGCCGGGCGGACTGCTCGACTTCCGCCAGCACCACGCCGGGGGCGAGCCGCCATTCGACGATGTCGGAGCGGAGGAGGGCATAGGCGCGATCGCTGGCCCGCACACGTGCCCCCTCCCGGTCGTCGTCGACGTCGGCCCTCCTGGAGGGCGCATCGGACCTCAATGTATACAGAGAAGCGAGAACACACAACCGGGAGTAGGAGCGAACGAGCTCCGGATGAATTCCTGTATACAGCGCACTGTGCCTCGCCGTGCTGCCGTGGTACCGTTCCTCACCAACCGCGCGACGAGGGGCGATCATGGCTGCTGCAGGACATCGAACACCTACGGGCGCTTCGCCCGTGGACGGCTACCGGCAGCTGCACGCTGCCAGCCTGGCCGATCCCGGGGAGTTCTGGCTGCACGCGGCCGGCGCCATCGACTGGATCACCCCGCCCACCACCGCCGTGGACGCGTCTTCGCCCCCCTTCTACCGGTGGTTCCCGGATGCCTCCCTGAACACGAGCTACAACGCCCTCGACCGGCACGTCGAGGCGGGCCGCGGAGGGCGCGCCGCGCTGGTCTACGACTCCGCGATGCTGGGCGCCGGCCGCACCTACACCTACGCCGAGCTCCGCGACGAGGTGGCCCTCTTCGCAGGTGTGCTCGCGGGCCTCGGGGTCGGCAAGGGAGACCGCGTCCTGGTGTACCTCCCGATGATTCCCGAAGCGGTCGTGGCCATGCTCGCGACCGCCCGCCTCGGTGCGATCCACTCCGTGGTGTTCGGCGGATTCGCCCCTGCGGAACTCGCGGCACGGATCCGGGATGCCCGCCCGTCCGCCGTCGTCACGGCCTCGGGCGGCCTGGAACCGGGCCGGCGCGTGGAATACCTCCCCGCCGTGCACGAGGCTCTCGCGCTCGCCGGGAGCGCCGGAACCCCCGTGGTCGTCAAGGAGCGCGGGGGCTTCGCCTCCGGCGTCGGCGACTACCGGGAGCCCGGTACGCACTGGGTGGACTGGGATGAGGCCGCGTCCGGCGCGGACCCCGCGGCGCCGTTGGAGGTGGCAGCCACGGATCCCCTGTACATCCTCTACACCTCGGGGACCACCGGCGCTCCGAAGGGCGTGGTACGCGACAACGGCGGGCACGCCGTCGCCCTCGCCTGGTCCATGCAGGGGATCTTCGGCATCGGGCCGGAGGACGTGATGCTGACGGCGTCCGACGTCGGCTGGGTGGTCGGGCACTCCTACATCGTCTACGGCCCGCTCCTCGCCGGTGCCACGACCGTCCTCTACGAGGGCAAGCCGGTCGGCACGCCCGACGCCGGTACCTTCGGCCGGCTGATCGAACAGCATCACGTCACGGCGCTGTTCACGGCGCCGACCGCCCTGCGGGCGATCCGGCGCGCGGACCCCGGCGGCGACGCCATCCGCACCCATGACCTCTCCTCGCTCGCCACCCTCTTCTGCGCCGGCGAGCGGCTCGACACGGGTACCTCCGAGTGGATCGGCGGAGTCCTCGGCGTGCCCGTCGTCGACAACTGGTGGCAGACCGAGACGGGGTGGCCCATCTGCGCCAACCCCCGGGGGCTGGGAGGCGTGCCGCTGAAGCCCGGCTCTCCGTCGCTGCCGTCTCCCGGCTTCGACGTCGTGGTCCTTGCTCCTGACGGCTCACCCGTGCCGCCGGACACGGAGGGGAGCATCGCCCTTCGGCTCCCGCTTCCGCCCGGCGCCCTCACCACCCTGTGGGGCAGCGACGAGCGCTACAGGGATTCGTACCTCAGGGCCTTCGACGGCTTCTACACGAGCGGCGACTCGGGCTACATGGATGCCGACGGCTACGTCTTCGTGATGGGGCGGACCGACGACGTCATCAACGTGGCCGGGCACCGCCTGTCGACGGGCGCGATCGAGCAGGTCCTCGCGCGCCATCCGGCCGTCGCCGAGTGCGCCGTGCTCGGCCTGCAGGATCCCGTCAAGGGCCAGCGCGCGAGCGGGTACGTGGTCCTCAAGGCGGGCCTGTCCGTCGATCCGGTGCTGCTCGAGGCCGAGCTCGTCGCGCTGGTCCGGACGGCGATCGGCCCCGTGGCCGACTTCAGGACCGCCATCGTGGTGGAGGCGCTGCCCAAGACGCGCTCAGGGAAGATCCTGCGGAAGACCATGCGGCAGATGGCGGCCGGTGAGACCTACGCGGTGCCGTCCACCATCGAGGATCCGGCCGTGCTCGAGGCCCTGGCACCGCTGCTCCGGCCGTTGTCCGCGCCGTGACCGCCCGCCGTGATCGCCTCGCTGCGGGTGCGTCCGCCCCGGGCGGTTCCGCACGCTAGCGGCCTGCGCTCCGCCGCGCCCAGCTGTACTCGAACTCCGGCCGCCCCCGCGTCCCGTAGCGCGGGGTGCGCAGGACGGACTGCTGGTCGGCGAGGTACTCGAGGTAGCGTCGCGCAGTGACCCTGGACATCGACAGAGCCTCCGACACCTCGATGGCCGAGGTGGGCGCCTGCAGCTCCTTGAGGAGCCGGGAGACCGCCCGGAGCGTCTCCGCCGAGAGACCCTTGGGAAGTGCGGCCGCGGTGACGGGCCGGAGCGAGGCGAAGGCCTGATCCACTTCCGCCTGCGTGGTGGCGGACGCCTGCTCCACCAGGGTCCGGCGGAAGTCCTGGTAGGCGCCGAGCTTCTCGCTGAACGCCGAGTAGGTGAAGGGTTTGATCAGGTACTGCACGATGCCGGACGAGATGGCGGAGCGCACCACCTGCAGATCGCGGACCGCGGTGATGGCGATGATGTCCAGCGGCAGGCCGAGTCCCCGGACGCGGCGGATGATGTCCAGTCCGTGGGCGTCCGGCAGGTTCATGTCCAGCAGCATGAGGTCGACGGCGGCCTCGGGACGGCCGGTCCCCTCTCCGGCCAGATGGAGGAAGGTGGCGAGTTCCGCACCGCTCCGGACCACCCCGGCGAGTTCGAACCCCTCGAGCCGCCGGACGTACTCCGCATGCGCGGCGGCAGCCACGGGATCGTCCTCCACGACCAGGACGCGAATGGCGCTCACGCCCGGCCTCCGTCATCGGAGCCCGGGTGCAAGGCAGCGCGTCCGGATACCTCCGGGCCGGCCCCCGGGTCCCGGGGGAGGGGGAGGCGGACGGCGAAACGGGCTCCGCCGTCGTCCGTGTCGGTCACCTCGATGGATCCGGCGAAGCGCTGCACGGCCTGGCGGACGAGTGCGAGGCCGAAGCCGCGCCCGCCACTGTTCGACCCGTCGGCCTCCTTCGTGCTGTAGCCGACGTCGAAGATCCTCGCCTTCTCCGAGTCGGGCAGCCCGTTCCCGCTGTCCTCCACCACGATCTCCAGTTCGGGTGCGCCGTCGTCGTCCGTCACGCGCCGTACGGCGAGCAGCACGCGGGGTTCCTCGGACGCGGCTGCCTCGTCGAACGCGTTGTCGAGGAGGTTGCCGATGACCGTCACGAGGTCCACGGGATTCAGCGAGCCCGCCTGCGCGTCGTGCGCGATGTCCGAGGTCAGCTCGATCCCGCGCTCGTTCGCCTGCGCGGCCTTGCCCACCAGGAGGGCCGCGATGAACGGCTCGTCGATGGCCTCGACCACCTCGTCCGTGAGCCGCTGCGACTGCTGCAGGTCCCTGGTCGCGAAGTCGAGGGCGTCGGCACTCCTGCCGAGTTCCACCAGCGAGACGATGGTGTGCAGGCGGTTGGCGTGCTCGTGCGTCTGCGAGCGCAATGCGTCCGTCAGGGTGCGCATCGTCTCGACCTGCCCCGTCAGGGCCTCGATCTCGGTGTGGTCGCGCAGCGTGGTCACGGTGCCGAGTGCGGGCTGGGCATGGCCTCCGCGGCGCGCGGGGGAGGGCGGGACGGCGGGCTCCTGGTTGACGACCAGCACCCGGTTCTCGGTCAGGTGCACCTCGTCGCGGGCCCGTCGGCCCGAGGCGAGAAGCTCCCGCAGCGACGGCGCGACGTCCAGGCGGGATGCCTGAACCGGTTCCGGTGTCCCGTCGAGGCCGAGGAGACGCGCCGCCTGGTCGTTGTAGAGGACGAGCCGTCCTGACGCATCGATGAGGAGGAGGCCCTCACGGACGGAGTGGAGGACCGAATCGTAGAACACGAAGGTGCGCGAGAGCTCGGCCGGCCCCATGCCCAGCGTGGCGTCCCGCAGGCGGCGGCTGAGCAGGAACGAGACCAGGGCGCCCAGCGCCAGCGCGCCCAGGGCGATGACGGCGATGAGGGGGAGCTGCGCGTTCCGCGCGATCGCGGCACGGTCGACCGTGATGCCCGCGGCCACCATGGCCCGCACCGAACCGTCGTCGTCGAGCACCGGGACGATCGAGCGGATCGACGGGCCGAGGGTACCCGCGTAGGTCTCGGTGTGCGTCCTCCCGGCCAGGGCTTCGGCGACCGATCCGAGGTACGGCTTGCCGATCTCCTCGGGATTGCGGTGCGTGAAGCGCGTGCGGTCGGTGCCCATGATCGTGATGAAGTCGACGCCCAGCCGGTCCATCACCTCGACGGCGTAGGGCTGGAGCGTAGCCGAGGGGTCCGGCCCCTGGACGGCCTCCAGGACGGCGGGTTCGAGGGCGATCGAGGTGGAGACGGCCACCATGCGCTCCGCGGTGGCGTCGTTCACGCCCTGCTCCGCGTCCGCGTACAGGATCACGGACAATGACGCCGACAGGACGAGGATGAAGACGAGCTGGGCCAGGAAGAACTGCCGGGCGAGGCTCCCTCGACTCACGCGGTGATCCTGCTCCTTTCGGGTCCTGCCGGCCTCGGTCGTGGCCGGCATGCCCCGTCGCAACCGGCCACGACCAGTATGAACTCAATCGTGAGCCCGGTCACTCCCGATGCCATGATGAAGGGGAACACTCAACAGTACGCTTCCTGGTCAGACCCCCGCGGACGAAGAACGACCTTCGCCGCCGGCGCCGCCGGGCGGCTGACACCAAGGGAGAACATCATGGCTATGGCGCCATCGCGGTCCGAGAGCGGACCAGCACAACCCCGCAAGCGGGTCGACAAGACCCATTTCCTCTACATCGCGGTCATCGCGGCCGTGATCCTCGGTGCGATCCTCGGACTCATGGCCCCCGAGTTCGCGAAGTCGCTCAAGCCCCTCGGCACTGGGTTCATCAACCTCATCAAGATGATGATCGCTCCGATCATCTTCTGCACCATCGTGCTGGGTGTCGGCTCCATCGCCAAGGCGGCGACCGTCGGCAAGGTGGGTGGCCTCGCGCTCGGCTACTTCATGCTCATGTCGACCTTCGCGCTCGCGATCGGCCTCGTCGTCGGCAACCTCATCCAGCCGGGTGAGGGCCTCGATATCTCATCGTCGACCTACGAGGTGCCCGCAGCCGCCGAGGGTGCGCCCGAGGGCACCGTCGGCTTCCTGCTCAGCATCATCCCGACGACGCTCCTGTCTGCGCTCACCGGCCCGAGCATCCTGCAGACACTGTTCGTGGCACTCCTCGTCGGCTTCGCGCTGCAGAAGATGGGTTCGGCCGGCAAGCCGATCCTGCGCGGCATCGGGCACATCCAGGCGCTGGTCTTCCGCATCCTCGTCATGATCATGTGGCTCGCGCCGATCGGTGCGTTCGGTGCCATCGCCGCGGTCGTGGGCGAGACGGGCGTGCAGGCGATCATCAGCATGGCCACCCTCATGGTCGCGTTCTACATCACCTGCATCCTGTTCATCGTGATCATCCTGGGCGGCCTGCTGAAGCTCGTCACCGGCGTCAGCATCTTCAAGCTGATGAAGTACCTCGGCCGCGAGTACCTGCTGATCTTCAGCACCTCCTCCTCCGAGGCAGCCCTGCCCCGCCTCATCGCGAAGATGGAGCACCTCGGTGTCTCCAAGCCCGTGGTCGGGGTCACCGTCCCGACCGGCTACTCGTTCAACCTCGACGGCACCGCCATCTACCTCACGATGGCCTCCCTGTTCGTCGCCGAAGCCCTCGGCAAGCCCCTGGCCCTCGGTGAGCAGATCTCGCTGCTCGTCTTCATGATCATCGCCTCCAAGGGTGCGGCGGGCGTCACCGGCGCAGGCCTGGCCACCCTCGCCGGCGGCCTGCAGTCGCACCGCCCCGACCTGGTGGACGGCGTGGGCCTGATCGTCGGCATCGACCGCTTCATGTCGGAGGCGCGTGCGCTGACGAACTTCACGGGCAACGCCGTCGCCACCGTCCTCATCGGAACCTGGACCAAGGAGATCGACCGCGGCCGCGTCGACGAGGTCCTCGAGGGCCGCCAGCCCTTCGACGAGGCGACCATGAGCACCGACCACCGCTTCGAGAACGATGACGACGTCGACGTCAACGTCGAGGAGGGTGCCGCCGTCAGGACCGAGGCCGCCGTGCGCGGCACGTCCAGCCACTGAGTACGGTGGAACGCCGGGCGAGGGCCCGGTAGCAGATGACGGCGATGGCCCGGAGCGGATCCGGGCCATCGCCGTCGTCGTTCCCGGCCCGGGTGCGGACCGCGAACGCGGTTCCCGCACCAACGTTCGACCTCAGGTTGAGCATCAAGGCTCGCTGTCGATCAGCACGGGCCGCCACGGGCCCCGCCGCAGGCGTTGTACCGTGGACTATGAGAAAAGCCCGCCCGGGTTCGACGACCGGCCGGCCTGCACCGATTCTGATGGAAGCGTGGAGAAATACGTGAGTAGTGAACAGGGTTCCACAACTCTGCCCAGCGCAGCGGGCACGGGATTCGGCCCGACCGGCCGTCCTGTGACGGAATTCCCTGAGCCCAGGGTCCTGGAATCGCACGGCCCTGCGAGGGTCATCGCGATGGTGAACCAGAAGGGTGGGGTCGGCAAGACGACCTCGACCATCAACCTCGGCGCCGCACTCGCAGAAGCCGGGCGCAAGGTGCTGCTGGTCGACTTCGATCCGCAGGGCGCACTCTCCGCCGGGCTCGGCACCAACCCGCACGAGCTCGACGTGACGGTCTACAACGTGCTGATGGACCGCAAGGTGTCCATCCAGGACGCGATCCAGCACACGGCCATCGAGAACATCGACCTGCTGCCGGCGAACATCGACCTGTCCGCCGCCGAGGTCCAGCTGGTCAACGAGGTGGCACGCGAGCAGGTCCTCGACCGCGCCCTGCGCAAGGTGTCGGACGACTACGACGTCATCCTCATCGACTGCCAGCCGTCCCTCGGACTGCTGACGGTCAACGCCCTGACCGCCGCCCACGGCGTCATCATCCCGCTGATCTGCGAATTCTTCGCCCTGCGCGCCGTGGCACTGCTGGTCGAGACCATCGAGAAGGTGCAGGACCGCCTGAACCCGCGGCTGCAGATCGACGGCGTCCTCGCCACCATGTACGACGCGCGGACCCTGCACAGCCGCGAGGTCATCGCGCGCCTCGTCGAGGCCTTCGGTGACAAGGTCTTCGAGACCGTCATCAAGCGCACCATCAAGTTCGCCGACGCGACCGTCGCCGCCGAACCCATCACGTCCTACGCGGCGAACCACTCAGGAGCGGACGCCTACCGCAGGCTGGCCAAGGAGCTCATCAGCAGGGGCGGAGCGCCGTAGTGCCTCGGATCGCCGGGTCCGCCCGGATGCACTAGGTGGTGGCCGCCCCGGTCTTCGAGGTCCAGCTGACCAACTTCAGCGGCCCCTTCGACCTGCTGCTGAACCTCATCTCGCGTCGTGAACTCGACATCACGGAGATCGCCCTCGCGCAGGTCACGGACGAGTTCATCGCCCACATCCGCCGGATCCAGGCCGCCGACGGTGAGTGGAAGCTCGACGAGGCGAGTGAGTTCCTCGTGGTCGCCGCGACGCTCCTCGACCTGAAAGCCGCCCGTCTCCTGCCCGCCGGTGCCGTCGAGGACGAGGAGGACATAGCGCTCCTCGAGGCCCGTGACCTCCTCTTCGCTCGGCTCCTGCAGTACAAAGCGTTCAAGGAGATGGCGCGCCACCTCGCGGGCCGACTGGAGGAGGAGGACGCGCGGCACCCGCGCAACGCCCCCCTCGAGCCGGAATTCACCCGCCTGCTGCCCGAACTCATCTGGAAGCAGTCACCGGAGGAGTTCGCCGCGCTGGCAGCGAAGGTGCTCGCCCGCCGCCAGGAGCCGCAGGCCGAAGTCAGCATCGAGCACCTGCACGCACCGCCCGTCAGCGTCCGTGACCAGACGGTGGTGCTGCAGGACCTGCTGAGGACGGGCAGCCCGATGTCCTTCCGCCGGCTGACGGAGGACGCCGGCTCACGGCTGGTGATCGTGGTGCGCTTCCTCGCCCTGCTCGAGCTGTTCCGGGACGGAGCAGTCTCCTTCGAACAGGCGGCGCCGCTGGCCGAACTGCAGGTGAGGTGGCGCGCGGAGGACGACCGGTGGACGGTGGAAGCGCTGGCGACGGAGGTCGGACCCGGTCCGGAACCAGGGATCCTGGAAGGAGTGCAGCATGGATGAGGCGTCGGACGCTGCCCCCGGCGGGCAGGAGGTCCCCGTCGAGGAGCTCCCCGGGGGGCTGCGCGCGGCGGTCGAGGCGATCCTGATGGTCGCCGAGAGGCCGGTGACGGACGAGCAGGTGGCGTCGGTCCTCGAGCGCCCGGCGGCGCAGGTGCGCGCAGTGCTCGTGGACCTGCAGCGCGAGTACGACGGCTATACTGGGTCAGGCTCCGAGAGTACCGAACCACCAGTGCCGCGCGGTTTCGAACTCAGGAACATCGCCGGCGGGTGGCGCATCTTCTCCCGGAAGCACTTCGCATCCGTGGTCGCCGACTTCGTGCTCGATGGGCAGACTGCCCGGCTTTCACAGGCAGCACTCGAGACCCTGGCGGTCGTCGCCTACCGCCAGCCCGTGTCCCGTGCCCGGGTTTCCGCTATTCGGGGCGTCAACGTCGATTCCGTTGTCCGCACGCTGCTGCAACGCGGGCTGGTGGTCGAGATGGAGACCGATCCGGAGACCGGAGCAGTCCTCTATGGGACCACCCCACTGTTTCTGGAAAGATTGGGACTGGGCAGCGTTGGGGAATTGCCCCGGATCGCTCCCCATCTGCCGGGCATCGAGAGCCTCGGGGAGTATGACGAAACAACGTATTGAGCACGACCTACGACAAGGACTTTCTACATGACACAGCAGCCAGGATCCGGTTCCGGACGCAATACGCCGCGCCGCGGCGGGTCGGCCGGACGCCCATCCGATGCTGCCCGTGGCCGTGGGAAGTCCTCACCGCGCAACGGTTCCGCGCAGGGCGCCGGCCGTTCCGGCGAGGGCCGATCGGGAGAGGGCCGTCCGTTCGAGGGCCGCGGTGAGCGCACCGAGGGCCGATCGGGAGAGGGCCGTCCGTTCCAGGGCCGCAGTGAGCGCACCGAGGGCCGTGCGCCCGGTGCCGGTGGCGACCGCCGTGAATCGGCCGAGGGCCGGGCCCGTTCGGCTGCCGGTCGTCCCTCCGCAGGGACTCCTGCTGGCAGGTTCGGCGCCGGGGGGCGCGCGGGCGGCAAGCCCGGCCGACCGGGGGCGGGTCCCAACCCGGGCGGACGCTCGGGCGGTCAGGGCGGCGCGGGTCGCCCGAAGCCGGCCGGCGGCAAGGCCTTCGGCAGCGAGCGGTTCGGGCAGAACCTCGGGCCCGTGCGGTCCTCGAAGCCGAAGCGTGCCAGCCGGCCCGCCGACGAGATCGACGTCCACAACCCGGAGGGTGTGCGGCTGCAGAAGGTCATGGCACTCGCCGGCGTCGCGTCGCGCCGTGTCTGCGAGGAGATGATCCTCGACGGACGCGTGGAGGTCGACGGCACGGTCGTGACCGAGCTCGGCGTGCGCGTCGACCCGGAGCAGGTGGCCATCCACGTGGACGGCATCCGGCTGCAGCTCAACGAGAACCTCAAGTACTACGTCTTCAACAAGCCGCGCGGCGTCGTCTCCACCATGGAGGACCCCGAGGGCCGTCGCTGCATCAGCGACTTCCTGAAGAACAAGGACAAGAGCGAGAGGCTCTTCCATGTCGGTCGGCTCGATGCCGAAACCGAGGGACTGCTCCTGCTCACCAACGACGGCGAACTGACCAACCGCCTGACCCACCCGTCCTACGAGGTCCCCAAGACCTACCTCGTCCAGGTCCGCGGGCCCATGGCGCAGGGCATCGGAGCCCAGATGAAGGAGGGCATCGAGCTCGAGGACGGCCTTGCACAGGTGGACTCCTTCAAGCTCGTCGATTCGACGCCCGGGCACATCCTCGTGGAGGTGGTCCTGCACTCCGGCCGCAACCGCGTGGTCCGCCGGTTGTTCGACGCCGTCGGCCACCCCGTCGAACGCCTCGTCCGCACCCAGGTCGGTCCCATCCGCATCGGCGATCAGCGCCAGGGCAGCATCCGCGTGCTCGGGCGCCAGGAGGTCGGGCACCTGCTGGCATCGGTGGGCCTCTAGCCGATGACCACGCGCACGGAGCAGGGGACACACCTCGCCGGGCCGGTCCTGATCATCGGGGCAGGCCTGCTGGGGGCCAGCATCGGGCTGGGGCTGCGTGCCCGCGGGCTCGACGTCGTCCTGTCCGACAGCTCGCCCTCGACCGAAGCGGTTGCACGTGACATCGGTGCCGGGCGGCTCCTCGCCGAGGTCCGGCACGCGGGGGAGCAGTTCGCGCCCGAGGTCGTCGTCGTGGCGACGCCGCCCGATGTCACCGCCCGCGTGGTCGCGGACGCCCTGCTGGCCTATCCGGGCGCGGTGGTCGTCGACATCTGCAGCGTGAAGGAGACGATTTTGCTCGAACTCGCTGCCACGCCAGGCGTCGCAGGGCACCTGGCCCGCTATGTCGGGACCCATCCGATGGCCGGCCGCGAGAAATCCGGTCCCGTCGCCGCCCGCGCCGAGCTGTTCACGGGCGCGCCCTGGGTCCTCTGCGCCCACGCCGGAAGCGCTCCGGAGGCCGTCCTCCGGGCGGAGTCGCTCGCCGTCGATCTCGGTGCCGTGCCGGCGCGCATGTCCGCCGCGGAGCATGACGAGGCCGTCGCACTGATCTCGCACCTGCCGCAGGTCGTGTCATCGCTCGTCGCGAGCAGGCTGCAGGACTCGCCGGCGCAGGCGCTCGCGCTGGCCGGCAACGGGCTGCGGGACGTCACGCGCATCGCCGCCAGCGATCCGCGTCTCTGGGTACAGATCCTGTCCGCCAACGCCGGTCGGCTCGTCGACATCCTCTACGGCGTCCGGGAGGACCTGAACCGCCTGATCGGTACGCTCGAGGACCCGACGGCGGGCGGAGCGCGCCTCGACATGGCGCAGCTGATGTCCGAGGGGAACGCCGGCCAGGCGCGCGTTCCGGGCAAGCACGGCACGCCGCCGAACTCCTTCGCGCGCCTGACCGTGCTCGTCGACGACGTACCGGGCCAGATCGCCAAGCTCCTGACGGAGATCGGGCACACCGGCATCAACGTCGAGGACTTCCGCCTCGAACACTCACCGGGGCGGCAGGTGGGCCTCGCGGAGCTCTCGGTCCTGCCGGGCAAGCGACAAGAATTGACGGAGTCCCTGACGCAGCGGGGATGGAAGGTAGTGCAGTGACCCAGGCATCAGCAGAGACCACGCAGGCCGCCGGCGCTCCGAGCGCAGCAGGCCTGGGCAGCCCCTACTCGGGGTTCCGCCTCGGCAAGTCCCTCGTCGTCGCCATCGACGGTCCCTCCGGGTCCGGCAAGTCGAGTGTCAGCCGGGAAGTGGCACGCCGTCTTCGCGCGGCGTACCTGGACACGGGTGCCATGTACCGTGCGGTGACGCTCCACTGCATCGCCAGCGGGATCGACCTCCAGGACGGAGCGGCGGTGGAGGCAGCAGCGCGCGACGTCGAGCTCTTCATCAGCACCAGCCCGGACCGTGAGTCCGTGACCGTCTCGGGTGACGACGTCACCGCCGCCATCCGCGAGCCGGAGGTCTCCTCCGCCGTGAGCGCCGTCGCGACCACGATGGGCGCCCGCGCGGAACTGATCCGCCGCCAGCGCGCGCTGATCGCCGGCGCGGGCCACCGGATCGTGGCCGAGGGGCGCGACATCACCACCGTCGTCGCCCCCGACGCCGAGGTGCGCATCCTCCTCACCGCGAGCGAGGAGGCCAGGCTCCGCCGCCGCGGCGACCAGCTCGGCGGGACGCAGTCGGAGGCGCAGCTGAAGCAGCAGGTCACCGAGCGCGACGCGAAGGATTCCGCCGTGGTGAATTTCCGGCAGGCGGCGGACGGGGTCGTCACCCTGGATTCGTCGGACCTCGATTTCGAACAGACCGTGACAGCCGTCCTCGGCATCGTGCGCACCGTGGCGCACTAGCGGAAGACCACTGAGAAGTTTCGGGCGCGAGCCCACCAGGATCGCCGTCGGGAGACGGTGAACACCAACCGAAGGAAGCAACCATGAGCGAGAACCTTTCGCCGAACGCGACGGACCAGGGTTCCGGAGCCGACGAGGACTACGAGCCGAGCGGTGAGGACCAGGTCAGCGAGCTGCTCGAGACCCTCGACGACGCCGAGGCCGAGCAGCGCGCCGCCTCGCTGCGCGCAGGCCTCGAGGACTACGAGCTCGACGACGAGGACGCCGCGCTCCTCGCCCGGCAGGACGAGGACTTCGACGAGGAGGCAGAGGGCCGGCTCAACCCCGTCCTGGCCATCGTCGGACGACCGAACGTCGGCAAGTCCACCCTGGTGAACAGGATCCTCGGTCGCCGCGAGGCCGTCGTCGAGGACACCCCCGGCGTCACCCGTGACCGTGTGTCCTACCCGGCCCAGTGGTCGGGCAGGAACTTCACGCTGGTGGACACCGGTGGCTGGGAGCAGGACGCCAAGGGCATCGCCGCGCGCGTCGCCGACCAGGCGGAGATCGCGGTCGACATGGCCGACGCCGTCCTCCTCGTCGTCGACGCGACCGTCGGTGCCACCGCGACCGACGAGGCCGTGGTGCGCATGCTGCGCCGCAAGAAGAAGCCCGTGATCCTCGTGGCCAACAAGGTCGACGACATCCAGAACGAGGCCGACGCCTCGGTGCTCTGGGGGCTCGGCTTCGGCCAGCCCTGGCCGGTCTCCGCGCTGCACGGCCGAGGCACGGCGGACATGCTCGACCAGGTCAACAAGACCCTGCCGGAGTTCTCCGAGCACGGCGGTATCGAACGGTCCGGTGGTCCACGGCGCATCGCCCTGATCGGGCGCCCGAACGTGGGCAAGTCCTCCCTGCTCAACAAGCTCGCCGGCTCCGAACGCGTGGTCGTCGATCCGCTCGCAGGGACCACCCGCGATCCCGTGGACGAGATGATCGAGCTCGGGGGGCGCACGTGGCGCTTCGTCGACACCGCAGGCATCCGCCGCCGCGTGCACATGCAGCAGGGGGCGGACTTCTACGCCTCGCTGCGCACGCAGTCCGCCCTGGAGAAGGCGGAGGTCGCCGTGGTGCTCCTCGCCGTCGACGAGGTACTCAGTGAGCAGGACATCCGCATCCTGAACATGGCCATCGAGTCGGGCCGCGCGATCGTGCTGGCCTTCAACAAGTGGGACCTGCTCGACGACGAGCGCCGCCGCTACCTCGAGCGTGAGATCGAGCAGGACCTGGCGCACGTGGACTGGGCCCCCCGCGTCAACATCTCCGCCCTGACCGGATGGCACAGGGACCGCCTCGTTCCCGCTCTCGACGTCGCACTGGAGTCCTGGGACCGCCGTATCCCCACGGGCCGCCTGAACGCGTTCCTCGGTGAACTCGTCGCCGCCCACCCGCACCCCGTACGCGGCGGCAAGCAGCCCCGTATCCTCTTCGGCACGCAGGCGTCGAGCCGCCCGCCGAAGTTCGTGCTGTTCACCACGGGCTTCCTGGACCCGGGCTACCGGCGCTTCATCACGCGCCGCCTGCGCGAGACCTTCGGCTTCGAGGGCACGCCGATCGAGGTCAGCATGCGCGTCCGCGAGAAGCGCAGCCGCAAGCGCTGACACCTCCCCGGTGTGCGGATCCGGTCGGAGAATGCTGTATTGTTATCCGAGTGGTTTGGCCTGCTGAGCAGGCCGATCGGGATGTGGCGCAGCTTGGTAGCGCACTTGACTGGGGGTCAAGGGGTCGCAGGTTCAAATCCTGTCATCCCGACACTGCAGGGCCCGTTTCCACCGGCATTCCGCCGGAGGGAGCGGGCCTTCTGCATGTCCGGGGGTCGCTCCGAGGAGCCGCCGCCGTCCGGGTGAGAGGCGCGTCACGGTCGCGCCGGTTGTGCCTATACTCGACCAGTACCCGTACCGGGCGGCGGTCCTGGCCGCCGCTGCACCCCGCGCGTCCGAAAGGCAACCATGAGCAACATCCCCGATGGCCTGTACTACACCGCGGAGCACGAGTGGGTCAGTGAGCCCGCCGTCGACGGCACCGTGCGCGTCGGTATCACCGACTTCGCCCAGGACGCGCTCGGAGACGTCGTCTACGTCCAGATGCCCGAAGAGGGCACCAGTGTGGCCGGGGCCGACGTCATCGGCGAGGTCGAGTCCACCAAGAGCGTCAGCGACATCTACGCCCCCGTGACCGGGGAGGTCGTCGCGCGCAACGAGGCGCTCGACGACGATCCGTCACTGATCAACTCCGACCCGTACGGCGAGGGCTGGCTGCTCGAGATCAAGGTCTCCGATCCGTCCGTGGTCCAGGGCCTCCTGAGTTCAGCCGACTACTCCCAGCAGGTAGGCTAGATCTACCCTGCGGAAGGCAGCAGGGGTGGTGCGGTCGGCCACAATCAGCCGTACCGCAGTAGGGGAGGAATGACCGATGGTGCCGAACGAGAATCCAGCCGTGAATGGGGAAGAGCCGCACATGACGTCTCCTGAGACAACGACGATCGGTCTGCCGCCGCTGGCCGCAGCGATCGAGCTGGAACGCCATCTGACGAGGGAGGAGCAGGCCTCCGTCGCCGCGCTCCCTGCCGGTTCCGCGCTGCTGATCGCGCACTCCGGCCCGAACGCCGGTGCGCGTTTCCTCCTCGACGAGGACATCACGAAGGCCGGACGCCACCCCAACGCCGACATCTTCCTCGACGACGTGACGGTCTCGCGCCAGCACGCCGAGTTCCGCCGGACCGGGAACGGCTTCATGGTCGTGGACACCCGCAGCCTGAACGGGACGTACGTCAACAACGACCGCGTGGACAGTGTCGCCCTGCGCAACGGCAACGAGGTGCAGATCGGCAAGTTCCGCCTGACCTTCTACGCCGCCCGCACCGCGGCCGGCCAGTCGACGCAGCACACGACAGCGCGGGCCTAGTCCGGTTCATGCCTGCTTCCCAACCCGCCCGCCGACCGGCCGGCGTCGCTTCCGGCCATTCCGGCACCGGTGTCCACAACATCGGTGAGGTTCTGCGTGAGCTGGCGGAGGAGTTCCCCCAGGTCACGGCGTCGAAGATCCGTTTCCTGGAGGAGAAGGGCCTGATCTGCCCCCAACGGACGCGCGCCGGGTACCGCAAGTACACGGCACACGACGTCGAGCGGCTCCGCTTCGTCCTGGCGCTGCAGCGTGACCAGTACCTTCCCCTCAAGGTGATCAAGGACTACGTCGACGCGATCGACCGCGGCGAGCGGCCCGAGTCCCTGCCCGGAGGCATGACGCTCTCACCGCGCGTGGTCTCCGACCAGCTGTCCCGCGAGCTCAGCGCACACGGCCGGCGGCTCACCTCGGAGACGCTCGCGGCCGAGGCCGGCGCACCCCGCCGGCTCGTCGACGACCTCGTGAGCTTCGGGCTCATCACGGCCGTGGACAACCGCTTCGACGAGCACGCGCTCAAGATCACGAAGGCGTGCGTGCAGTTGGAGAGCCACGGGATCGAGCCCCGCCACCTGCGGCCGTTCCGCGCGGCTGCGGACCGGGAACTCGGTCTCGTCGAGCGCGTCGTCGCTCCCGTCGCGTCGCGCAAGGACGTGGCGTCCAAGGCCCGTGCGGCGGAGACGGCGCGCGAGATCAGCGAACTCTGCCTGGGACTCCACAGTGCCCTGGTGCACAGCCACATAGCCCGGATGGACAGTTAGGCGGCTTCCTGTGATCGAAGTAGAAGTAGTAGGCGTCCGGATCGAACTGCCGTCCAACCAGCCGTTGGTCCTGCTGCGGGAGACCTCGGGGGAGCGGCACCTGCCCATCTGGATCGGGGCCCCCGAGGCCAGCGCCATCGCCTTCGTGCAGCAGGGCATCGTGCCGCCGCGCCCCATGACGCACGACCTCCTGGTCGACGTCGTGGCAGCGGCCGGCAAGGAGATCACCGAGGTGCGCATCACCTCGGTGGAGGACACCGTCTATCACGCGCAGCTCGTCTTCCGTGACGGCGTGACCGTGAGCTCGAGGGCTTCGGACGCCCTGGCCGTGGCACTGCGCGTCCCGTGCCCCATCTACTGCGCGGAGGAGGTCCTCGCCGTCGCGGGCGTCGAGATCGCCGACGCCGATGCGGAGGACGCGGAGGACGGCGGGACGGAGGAGACAGCCGAGAAGGAGGTCCTCCAGTTCCGTGAGTTCCTCGCGGACGTCGAGCCGGAGGACTTCGAGCGCTGACGCCCGGGGCTGCGCCGGTGCTGTGATCGGGCGGTACGGATGCCGGCCGGAGGGCCGTCGGCGACACGCTGATTCTTGAGGGGCTGCATCTTTGACCTTGCCCTTCCCTCGATCTAACGTCGAAGCATACAGTTCCCATTGCGTGTGTGGGGGACTCGGGGCACACTTGAGTGCACGCCCCGAGGTTCCGCCTGATCAGCAAACTTCCCGGGAACCCGACGAGGAGGCAACACGTGAGTCCGAAGGGTGACGCCGGCAAGGCAGCCAGCCCGGCAGGCGCTGGTGTCCCGGCAAGCGCCCAGGGCTTACTGTTCACGGAAGACCTCCCCGTCCTCGATGAGGATGCCGGATATCGCGGCCCCACGGCCTGCAAGGCTGCAGGCATCACCTACCGCCAACTCGACTACTGGGCCCGCACGGGCCTCGTCGAACCCGCCGTCCGCGGCGCGTCCGGTTCGGGGACGCAGCGGCTGTACGGGTTCCGCGACATCCTGGTCCTCAAGGTGGTCAAGCGCCTGCTCGACACCGGGGTGTCCCTCCAGCAGATCCGAACCGCCGTCGAGCACCTGCGTGAGCGGGGCGTCGAGGACCTCGCGCAGATCACCCTCATGAGCGACGGCGCCAGTGTCTACGAATGCACGTCGGCTGATGAAGTCATCGACCTCGTGCAGGGCGGGCAGGGTGTCTTCGGCATCGCCGTCGGCCGTGTGTGGCGGGAAGTGGAAGGCAGCCTCGCGGCCCTTCCGAGCGAGCATGCGCTCGACCAGGACTTCCCGGGCGACGAGCTCAGCAAGCGCCGCGCCACCCGCAAGATCAGCTAGCTACCGAGCACCAACGCGTTCCGCGTGGTCACACCGCGACGAGCGATCAACGGAGGCAGCAATCAGCGCCTCGCGCCCCGACTCCGCATCCTGCCCGAGTCCATGACGCTCTTCAGCAGTTCGTCGAAGTAGCCGGACGACTGCTGCGCGGAATCGCCCGGCCAGTGGTGCACGGAGTGGGCGGCGCCCTGGATCTGCTGCCAGTTGGCCTGGTCCGGGATGGCGGGGCTCAGCAGCAGATCGCCGAACATCTGCTTCATCTCACCCAGGCGGAACGAGTGCTCGTTGGAGGTCGAGCGGACGCGGTTCGCGACGATTCCGGCAGTCTGCAGCTCAGGGGCGAATTCGCGGCGGAAGAGCTCGAGCGCGCGCATGGTCCGCTCAGTGCCGGCGACGGAGAACAGCGCGGGCTCGGCCACCAGGAGGACCTTGTTGCTGGCGGTCCAGGCGATGCGCGTCAGTCCGTTGAGCGACGGCGGGCAGTCGATCAGCACGAGGCTGTACCCCTCGACGCGGGACAGGAGGGCGGCCAGCCTGCGCTGGTCGCGGCGACCGAGGTCCGGTCGGTCGTAGATACCGGAATAGGCGGACCCGATGGCGACGTCGAGCCTGGCTGCTCCGGCGTTCGACTGCTTCGCGGCGGTCTCCACCCAGCCACTCGGAACGGTGTTGGCGGCGAGATCGCCGCGCCTCGCGTTCTTCAGCAGCCGTCCGATGTCGGTCTGGCCGGATGGCCGGACCGCGAGGCCGGTGGTGGCGTCCGCGTGGGGGTCGAGGTCGACCACGAGGGTAGGGATCCCCGCTGCCAGCGCCGCGGAGGCCAACCCCATGGTGACCGACGTCTTGCCCACGCCGCCTTTGAGGCTGCTGATGCTCACTACCTGCACGTGATAAACCCATACCTATCTTCGGCCGCCGGTCAGGGCGGCTCGCATGTTGATCCCCGTCCATCATAGGGCGCTGCGGTTGAGCGCCCGGGACGGCGGTACCGGGGCTGCCCGCTGTTCCGTAAGGTGCCCGAGCGGCTCGTGCGCGTGCCCCATGGACGCCCGGGGCCCGCCGGGTAGGATCAGTGCAGCGTGCAGGACCCGACCCGCAAGGATGCAGGAGTGCGATGTTCTCGAAGATTCTGGTAGCCAACCGTGGTGAGATCGCGATCCGGGCGTTTCGGGCCGGGCATGAGGTGGGGGCGAAGACGGTCGCGGTGTTCCCGCAGGAGGACCGGAACTCGATCCACCGGCAGAAGGCCGATGAGGCGTACCTGATCGGGGTGGAGGGCCACCCGGTGAGGGCGTACCTGGATATCGAGGAGATCATCCGGGTGGCACGCGAGGCCGGGTGTGATGCGATCTATCCGGGGTACGGGTTCCTGTCGGAGAATCCGGGCCTGGCGCGGGCTGCGGCGGACGCGGGGATCACGTTCGTGGGTCCGCCGGCGGACGTGCTGGAGTTGGCGGGGAACAAGGTCAAGGCCCTGGACGCGGCGCGGGCGGCGGGTATCCCGGTGCTGGCGTCGTCGCGTCCGAGCGCCGACGTGGACGAGCTGATCGCGGCGGCTGATCAGATCGGGTTCCCGGTGTTCGCGAAGGCCGTGGCCGGTGGTGGTGGTCGTGGGATGCGCCGGGTGGATACGCGGGAGGCGTTGCCGGAGGCGCTGGAGGCGGCGATGCGCGAGGCGCAGTCGGCGTTCGGGGATCCGACGATGTTCCTGGAGCAGGCGGTGCTGCGGCCGCGTCATATCGAGGTGCAGATCCTCGCGGACGCGCAGGGCAATGTGATGCACCTGTTCGAGCGGGATTGTTCGCTGCAGCGCCGGCATCAGAAGGTCATCGAGATCGCGCCGGCGCCGAATCTGGACGAGGGCATCCGGCAGGCACTGCACCGGGACGCGGTGAAGTTCGCGACCGCCCTGGGCTACGTGAACGCGGGCACGGTGGAGTTCCTGGTCGACACGGTCGGGGAGCGGGCCGGCCAGCACGTGTTCATCGAGATGAACCCGCGGATCCAGGTCGAGCACACGGTCACCGAGGAGGTCACCGACGTGGACCTGGTGCAGTCGCAGTTGCGCATCGCCGCCGGGGAGACGCTCGCGGATCTCGGACTCAGCCAGGAGACGGTGAGCCTGCGGGGGGCTGCCCTGCAGTCGAGGATCACCACGGAGGACCCGGCGAACGGGTTCCGGCCGGACGTCGGCCGGATCTCGGCGTACCGGTCCGCCGGTGGCGCCGGGGTGCGCCTGGATGGTGGGACGGTGTATGCGGGGGCGGAGATCAGCCCGCACTTCGACTCGATGCTCGTGAAGCTCACCTGCAGGGGCAGGGACTACCCGGCCGCGGTCACGCGGGCGAGGCGCGCCCTGGCGGAGTTCCGGGTCCGCGGTGTCTCCACGAACATCTCCTTCCTGCAGGCGGTCCTGGATGACCCGGACTTCATCGCCGGGAACGTCGCGACGTCGTTCATCGATGAGCGCCCCGAACTGCTCACCGCCCGGGTCCCGGCGGACCGTGGCACGAAGCTGCTGACCTGGCTCGCGGACGTGACCGTCAACCAGCCCAACGGTGCCCGCCCCGCGCACCTGGACCCGCGCGAGAAACTGCCCGAACTCCCCGGCACCACGACGACCGACAGCACGACCAGCGCCGACACCACTGGCTCCGGCAGCCGGGCCGACAGTACCTCCGGTGCTGCTGGCACTGGTTCTGGTGCGGCGGGCAGCCGGCACCGGTTGCTGGAGCTCGGTCCGGAAGGTTTCGCGCGGGCGTTGCGGGAGCAGACAGCCGTCGCGGTCACCGACACCACGTTCCGCGACGCGCACCAATCGTTGCTGGCGACCCGGGTGCGCACACGCGACCTGACCGCGGCCGGTGCGGCGGTGTCGGCCCTGACGCCGGGCCTGTTCTCGGTCGAGGCGTGGGGAGGTGCCACGTACGACGTCGCGCTGCGCTTCCTGGGGGAGGATCCGTGGGAGCGCCTGGATGCGCTGCGCCGCGAACTGCCGGACATCTGCCTGCAGATGCTGCTGCGCGGGCGCAACACCGTCGGCTACACCCCGTACCCGGAAGCGGTCACGACGGCTTTCGTGGCCGAAGCGGCGGCGTCCGGGATCGATATCTTCCGGATCTTCGACGCCCTGAACGACGTGTCGCAGATGGAACCGGCGATCCGGGCGGTCCGGGACACCGGGACCGCTGTCGCCGAAGTCGCCCTCTGCTACACGGCGGACATGCTGGATCCGGCCGAGACCCTCTACACGCTGGACTACTACCTCGAGCTGGCCCAGCGCATCGTGGACGCGGGCGCGCACATCCTGGCCATCAAGGACATGGCAGGGCTCCTCCGCCCCGCCGCGGTCGCGAAACTCGTGACCGCGCTGCGGGAACGCTTCAGCCTGCCCGTGCACCTGCACACCCATGACACCGCGGGAGGCCAGCTCGCCACGCTGCTGGCCGCGGTGGACGCCGGGGTGGATGCCGTGGATGTGGCCAGCGCCCCCCTGGCCGGCACGACCAGCCAGCCCTCGGCCTCGGCCCTCGTCGCGGCCCTGGCCCACACGCCCCGGGACACGGGCCTGGACCTGGGGGACGTGTGCGCGCTGGAACCCTACTGGGAGGCCGTCCGGCGGATGTATGCCCCGTTCGAGTCCGGCCTGCCCGGACCCACGGGACGCGTCTACCGGCACGAGATCCCGGGCGGGCAGCTCTCGAACCTGAAGCAGCAGGCCATCGCCCTGGGCCTGGGGGAACGCTTCGAAGCCATCGAGGACATGTACACCGCGGCGGACAGGATCCTGGGCAGGCTCGTGAAGGTCACCCCGTCCTCCAAGGTCGTCGGGGACCTCGCCCTGGCCCTCGTGGGCAGGAACGCGGACCCCGCCGAGTTCCAGGAGAACCCTCAGGCCTTCGACATCCCGGATTCGGTCATCGGGTTCCTCAACGGGGACCTCGGGCTTCCGCCCGGCGGCTGGCCCGAACCCTTCCGCACCAAGGCGCTCAAGGGCCGCGAACTCAAACCCCGCGACGAGGAGATCACCGCCGACGACGAAGCCAGACTCGCCGGCATGTCGAAGGAACGCAGGGAGGCCCTGAACCGCCTGCTCTTCGCCGGCCCCACCAAGGACTTCACCGCCACCCGCGACACGTACGGGGACGTGTCGCTCCTGGGCACCGCGGACTACCTCTACGGACTGCAGCCGAACACCGAGCACGTCATCGAGCTCGAGAAGGGTGTCCGGCTCATCGCGACCCTCGAGGCCGTGTCCGAACCCGACGAGAAGGGCATGCGCACCGTCATGTGCACCCTCAACGGGCAGATGAGGCCGGTGAGCGTCCGCGACCGCAGCATCGAGAGCGATGTGAAGGCCGCCGAGAAAGCAGACCCCGGCACCCCCGGCCACATCCCCGCACCCTTCGCCGGCTCCGTCACCATCACCCTCGGCGAGGGAGACACCGTCACCGCCGGCGACACCGTCGCCACCATCGAAGCCATGAAGATGGAAGCCAACATCACCACCCCCATCACCGGCACCGTCCAACGCACCACCCACACCGGCGTCGCACCCGCCCAGGGAGGCGACCTCCTCCTCGTCATCACCCCCGCGTAAGGGGCGCATCACGCGAGCGGCGGAGGGACGGCAGGCTAGAGTAGGGCGCTGGAGAATGCAGGACGGCGGCTTCGTGCACGAGGGCGGAGCGGCGTGAGCGACGATGTGAGGAACCATGGCGAGCGACCCGACCGATCCTTCGGCAACCCGGCCCGGCGGTGTGTCGACCGGCGGTGACCGGACGACGACGGCCACGCACGGCGTGCCCATCGTCCCGGGCGTCCCGTTCCTGGCCGGACAGCTCAAGGACACGGAGGCCGGGGCGGTCGACACCGGTGACGGCGAGCGCGCATCAGGGAACGAGAGCGCAGCGGTGGCCGGTGAGGAACCGGGCCACGACCCTTCCGAGGATCCGGGTACCGCCGACAGCACCGACGGCACCGACGGCACCGACAGCACCGACAGCACCGACAGCGTGCCCGGCGGTGCGATTGCGCTGACGGGTGACGCGGCAACCGCGCCGAACGGGGTCCACCTCAACGCCTACGCGGTCCCTGTATCCGCCGTCCCGCCGTCCGTCCTCCAGGGCCCGACCCTGACCGTCCCTGCGCCGCTCACCCCCGCGGGCACGCCAACCCCTGCAGGCACGGCCATCCCTGCAGACAGTTCCGTGCCGGCAGGCGAGTCCGCCGCTGCGCGGGCTACGGAGCCTCCGGGCTGGGTCCCGTCGGGCCCGTCGGCGTCGAGCACGGCATCGGCCGGCGCCTCCTCGGGCGCGCGGGAGGCGGCTGTGGCAGCAGAAGCCGCGGACCGCGCGGAGCGGACCGGCCGGCGGGAGAAGGAGCTGGGCCCGGAGCCGGCGTCGGCACTGACGGCCGACCGCCTGCTCATGGGGACCGCCAGGCCGCCGGTGGGCGGATGGCGCCGCTGGCTCTACACGCTGACGTTCGGCCGGGTGAACGTGGGCGACTCGGACGCGGTGCGTGCCCAGCGCGCGCTGGAACACCGGATCTCCGTGCGGCTGGGCGGCAGGACGCGGTACGTCCCCGTACTCTCCCGCAAGGGTGGCGTGGGAAAGACGACCGTGACCACCCTGCTGGGCATGGCCCTGGCGGACATCCGCGAGGATCGGATCATCGCCATGGACGCGAATCCCGATCGGGGGACCCTGTCCGACCGCTCCCCGGGACGAGCCGACCACACGGCGCGGCAGCTCGTGAAGAACCGCTACACCATCGACTCCTTCGCCCAGCTGGCGGACTATGTGACACGGGACGGCTCGCGGCTCCATGTGCTCGCCTCGGATACGGACCCGACGGTGGCCCAGGCCTTCGACGATTCGGACTACCGTGCCGTCACCGACCTGCTGAGCCGCTACTACTCCGTGGTGCTGACCGACTCCGGCACCGGCATGGTGCACTCCGTCATGAAGGGCACGCTCGACAAGGCGGACTCCGTGGTGCTCGTGTCGGGGGGAAGCGTCGACGAGGCGAGGCTCGCCTCCGAGACCCTCAGCTGGCTCGAGGCACACGGACGGCAGGACCTCGTGGCCAGGGCGATCGTCGTGATCAACCTGTCCTCCGGCAACGCCACGCAGGTCGACGTCTCGGAGATCGAGCAGCACTTCCGCTCCCGCGTGAAGACGGTCGTCCGCATCCCGTACGACCGGCACCTCGCCGAGGGCTCGCGGATCGACCTCGGCAAGCTCGGCCCGGCAACACGGCGGGCAGCGACCGAACTGGCAGCGCTCGTGGTGGATCAGCTGGCCGACTGACCGCGGCTAGACTGCCGGGGTGACCCACTACGACCTCGCGATCATCGGCTCCGGCTCGGGCAACACCCTCATCTCGCCGGAATGGGATGACCGGGAGGTGGTCCTCGTCGAGGGTGGCACCTTCGGGGGGACCTGCCTCAACGTGGGCTGCATCCCCACCAAGATGTACGTCTACCCGGCGGGGCTGGCGACCGCGGCGGCGGAGTCGTCACGGCTCGGTGTGGACCTCTTCCTCGACGGAGTGCGCTGGCGGGACATCCGGGACAGGATCTTCACCCGGATCGACGCCATCTCCAGCGGCGGCAGGAAGTACCGGGCGGACGAACTGCGGAACGTGCGCCTGATCGAGGACTACGTCCGGCTCACGGGTGAGAGAAGTTTCGAGACGCCGTCGGGCGAGGTCGTCACGGCGGACCAGTTGGTGATCGCGACCGGTTCCCGCGCCGTCCGGCCGGAGATCCCGGGGATCTCCCTGCCGCAGGTGCACACGTCGGACACCGTCATGCGGCTCGAGGACCTCCCGAAGCGCCTGCTGATCCTGGGCGGGGGGTACATCGCGGCCGAGTTCGCGCACGTGTTCGGGGCCTTCGGCACCGAGGTCACCATCGCCGTGCGGTCAGGCGGCATGCTGCGCCACCTGGACGAGACCGTGTCCGAAGCGTTCACGGAGCAGGCCGCCCGCCAGTGGGACCTCCGCCTGGATACGGACGTCACCCAGATCACCGCCAACGACGACGGCAGCGTCACCGCACGCCTCAACGGTCCTGCCGGCCCCGCGGACCTCGGGGTCGATGCCGTGCTCGTGGCCATCGGACGCACGCCGAACACGGACGCCCTCGGTGCGGCCCAGGCCGGCCTGGACCTGCACGACGACGGCCGCCTCGCCGTGGACGACTACCAGCGCGTCCTGCGGAACGGGGCGCCGGTCGAGGGGCTGTGGTCGCTCGGCGATGCGAGCAGCGACTACCAGCTCAAGCACGTGGCGAACCACGAGGCGAAGATCGTCGCCCACAACCTGCTGCATCCGGAGGCACTGCGCGCGAGCGACCACCGCTTCGTGCCGGCAGCGGTGTTCTCGCACCCGCAGGTGGCTTCCGTCGGCATGACGGAGGAGGAGGCACTCGCACACGCCGATGCAACGGGCACCGCGGTCGTGACGGCCGTGCAGCACTACGGCTCGACGGCCTACGGGTGGGCGATGGAGGATTCCACCGGGTTCGTGAAGATCATCGCCGAGCAGCCGACCGGACGCATCCTCGGCGCGCACATCCTCGGTCACGAGGCGTCGATGATCATCCAGCCGGTCATCCAGGCCATGTCCTTCGGTCTCGATGCGCAGACCATGGCCCGCGGGCAGTACTGGATCCATCCGGCACTCACCGAGGTCCTCGAGAACGCGTTGCTCAACCTGAAGACCGACTGAGGGGCGGGGGGGGGGGGGGGGGGGGGGGGGGGGCGCCCCCCGCCCGCGGGGGGGGGGGGGGGGGGGGGGGGGGGGCCCCCCCCCCCCCCCCCCCCCGCCCCCCGGGGGGGCCGCCCCGCTTCCGGGCAGGACCAGGGTCGTGGCCCGGCCCGGGGCCGTT
>NZ_JBIVQL010000017.1:0-14427 GCF_044755105.1 Arthrobacter sp. NPDC092385 | reverse complement strand
CCGCGCCGCGCGGGGATTGCGTTACCCACCCCCCGCCCCCCGGCCGCCTCCCCGCGCGGTGGCCCCCCCCCCCCCCGGGGGGGGGGGCCCCCGGGGGGGGGGGGGCCCCCCCCCCGCCCCGGGGTCAGACCTTGGTGGACGAGTAGATGGACTCGACGACGTCCGAGTAGTCCTTGAGCACCTGGGCGCGCTTGATCTTGAGCGAGGGCGTGAGGTGGCCGGTGGTCTCGGTGAAGTCGGTCGGGACGATGCGGAAGACCTTGATGGCCTCCGCCCGGGACACCGTCGTGTTGGCCGTGTCCACGAGCTCCTGGACCTCCGCGAGGACCTTCGGGTGCTCTGCCGCCTCGGCCATGGTGGTGCCCGCGGGCAGCTGGTGCCTGTCGAGCCAGCCCGGCAGCGCCTCCTCGTCGAGGGTGATGAGCGCGGAGATGAAGGGGCGCTGGTCGCCGACCACGACGCACTGGGAGACGATGGCGTTCGCGCGGATGGCGTCCTCGAGCATCGCGGGGATCACGTTCTTCCCGCTCGCCGTCACGATGATCTCCTTCTTGCGGCCCGTGATGCGGAGGAAGCCCTCATCATCCAGCTCGCCGATGTCACCCGTGCGGAACCAGCCGTCCACGAACGCCTCGTCGGTGAGGTCCGGGCGGTTGAAGTAGCCCTTCATGACGCAGACGCCCTTCGCGAGGATCTCGCCGTCGTCCGCGATCCGCACGGAGTTGCCGGGGAGCGGAGCGCCGACGGTGCCGATCTTGACGCGCTTGGGCGTGTTCACGGTGATGGGCGCCGTGGTCTCCGTCAGGCCGTAGCCCTCCAGGACCAGAAGGCCGATCCCGTGGAAGAAGTGGCCGAGCCGGTCGCCGAGGGGGGCGCCGCCGGAGACCGCGTGCTGGACGCGGCCGCCCATCGCGGTGCGGATCTTGCCGTAGAGCAGCCGATCGAAGACGGCGTGCTTCACCCTGAGGGCCAGCGGGATCTTCCCCGCCTGTTCGGCCTTCGACCAGGCGATGGCGACGTCCGCCCCGGCGTGGAAGATCTTCCCCTTGCCACCGTCCTCGGCCTTCAGCATCGAGTTGTTGTACACCTTCTCGAAGACGCGCGGCACGGCCAGGATGAAGGTCGGCTTGTAGCTCTGCAGGTCGGGAAGGAGGTTCTTGACGTCGGGCGTGTGGGCCACCGTCGCTCCGGCCGCTACGCACAGCACGGAGATGAATCGCGCGAAGACATGGGCGAGGGGGAGGAACATGATGGTCTGCGCGCCCTCGTGTGCCACCTCGGGAAGGGCGGCGGCGGCGTTCTCGGAGAGCTCGACGAAATTGCCGTGCGTCAGTTCGCAGCCCTTCGGCTTTCCCGTGGTGCCGGAGGTGTAGATGATCGTCGCGATGTCGTCGAGGCCGGCGTAGGCGCGTCGGTCGGCGAGCATCTGCTCGTCGGTCCCCACACCGGCGGTGCGCAGGGTGTCGAGCCCGTCGCCGTCGAACTGCCAGACATGCTGCAGCGATCCGATGTCCTCCAGTGCCACGGCCTCGCGGACCACGTTCTCGTGCCGAGCCGACTCGACGAAGGCCCCGACCGCGCCGGAATCACTCAGGATCCAGGCGACCTGCGCGGGGGAGGAGGTCTCGTAGACCGGCACCGAGACGGCGCCGGCGAACCAGATGGCGAAGTCGGCCAGCGACCACTCGTAGCGGGTCCGGGCCATGATGGCGACGCGGTCCCCGGGCTGCACGCCGGAGGCGATGAGGCCCTTCGCGACGTCCTCGACCTGGCGGCGGAACTCGGTCGCGGAGATGTTCTCCCACTCGCCCGACGTTCCCTTCACGGCGAACAGCGCGGGATTCGACGGCTTGGCCGCCTGCCGGATGACGAGGTCCGCCGTATTGCTCCTGCGGGGGACGTCCACGAGGACGGGAACGCTGATGTCGCGCACGATAGCTCCTTTGATATCACCTTGACCCTGGGGTCGCTTCAGCCTATAGCTTTCCCTGCTCAAATTACCGTCCAGTAATGTACAAGTCTGTAACGGCGGCGCCAGCGCGCTGAGCCACGACCGGGAGAGGACTCCATGCCGATCATGCCCGATGCGGCGGGGCCCCCTGTCCGCCGACCGCGCACCGAAGCAGGTGCGGCGTGGCGCGGCAACGGGCCCCTGACCGCGAGGGCGGCACGCAGCACCTTCCCCAACCCCGCACGCCGCGGACTCTCCGTGGGTGTCGACATCGGCGGCACGAAGGTCGCGGCGGGCGTGGTCGACGTGCACGGGAGGATCCTCGCGGAGGCACGCCGGGCGACACCGGGCCACGACGCCCGGGCCGTCGAGGCGGTCATCACCGAACTGGTGCGGGAACTGTCGCGGGAATACCGGATCCGCTCGGTCGGGATCGGGGCGGCGGGATGGATGGACCTGTCGAACAGCACGGTCCTGTTCAGCCCGCACCTCGCGTGGCGCAACGAGCCCCTGCGGAGGAACCTCGAGAAGTTGCTGCGCCGTCGGGTGACGGTGGTGAACGACGCCGATGCCGCCGCCTGGGCGGAGTGGCGGTTCGGTGCGGGCCGCGGGGAGCCGCGCCTGGTCTGCGTCACGCTCGGTACCGGGATCGGCGGGGCCATGATCATGGGCGGCCGGGTCGAACGCGGTCGGTACGGAGTCGCCGGCGAGTTCGGCCACCAGATCATCGTGCCCCAGGGTCATCGCTGTGAATGCGGCAACCGCGGCTGCTGGGAGCAGTACGCCTCCGGCAACGCACTGGGACGTGAGGCACGTGAACTGGCGGCGGCGAACTCCCCGGTGGCGCAGGCGATCATCGATGCCGCGCCGGCGGATGGCTCGGCGATCACGGGTGCGCTCGTCACCCGCCTCGCGCTGGAAGGGGATCCCGCGTCCCAGGAACTCGTCGACGACGTCGGGCAGTGGCTGGGACTGGGCCTGGCCAATCTGGCCGCTGCCCTCGATCCGGGGACGTTCGTCATCGGCGGAGGGCTCAGCACGGCCGGTGACCTCCTGCTGGAGCCTGCGCGGCGGGCCTTCGGCCGCAACCTGACCGGCCGGGGATTCCGGCCGGCGGCGCGCATAGAGCGGGCGGCCCTGGGGCCCGAGGCGGGCCTGATCGGGGCGGCCGACCTGTCCCGCATGCTCTCGCGCAGCGGAACCTGATCGCCCGGGAGCCGTCGGCGCGCTGCGTCGGGTCAGACCTCCGCGCCGTCGTCCCCGATGTCCCGGTGCTTGGGCAGCTTGGTGACGAGGTAGCCGGCTCCGGCGAGGAACAGCGCGAGGACGCCGAGGGTCGCGGCCAGGGGAGCGTCCTGCCAGAACATCGCGAACAGCAGGAGCAGGACGGGGCCGCCCGCTGCACCGATCCATGCGAGCACGGTCAGCGGATCGCCCGAGCCGAGGGGCGGTGGTTCCTCCGGGGTGAACCCGCCGTCGTCGTCCGGATCCTCGAAGGCCTCGTAGTCACGCGGGCCTGCCGAAGTGCCGGGCTGGTTCCGGAAGACGGCATCGACCCGCTCGCGGTCGGTCAGGCCGTCACCGTCCGCGTCGGGCCTCACGCGAGCATCGTCGTCGTCCGTCCTGCGGACGGCCGAGGTGCCCTGCTGTGGAGGTGCCGGTCGGGCGGGCGTGGCGCCGGACCGGCGCTGAGGTGCATCGGGGGAGTCGGGATCCGCGGAGGGACCCTCGAGCCGCGCCACGAGGTCCAGCCAGACGGCGTCATCCGTGGATTCGTTCGGTTCCTGACCTCGGGGGCCCATACTTTGCTACCTGCTGTCGCGTGGTGCGGCCTGGGTTCGGAGGGTCTCCGCCCGGCATCCTGGAAATCAGAGGGCGTGCTGGTTCAATCGTGGACACAGCGCGCGGCTACGTCAACCGGTTCCCAGCGTGTCGGGACCGCTCGACGTACTCCCGGGCGATCCCGGGCGTTCCCGTCCGGGTGGAAAGCCCCGCGCTTCCGGCGGAGGGCCGGACCTGGCGGGTCCCCGCATCGGGCGTCCGTGGCGCCGACGCCCCTAGAGTAGGCTTCCAATGAAAAAGCGGGCGGCATGCCGAATGCCGAACCGTCCATGCAGGGAGGCTGGCAGCGTGTTCTATTGGGTGATGAAGCGGATCATCGTCGGTCCGATCCTCAACCTCCTCTTCCGGCCGTGGGTCAAGGGCCTCGACAACATCCCCTCCTCGGGACCGGCGGTGATCGTCAGCAACCACCTGTCCTTCTCCGACTCCATCTTCCTGCCGATCGTCGTCCCCCGTCCCGTCGTCTTCCTCGCCAAGTCCGAATACTTCACGGGGAAGGGCGTCAAGGGCAGGTTGACCGCCCTCTTCTTCCGGTTGTCGAACCAGCTGCCCATGGACCGCTCAGGCGGTGCGGCGTCGTCCTCCTCCCTCACGGCGGGCATGGACATCCTCAACGGCGGAGGCATCCTCGGCATCTACCCCGAAGGTACCCGCAGCCCCGACGGCCGCCTCTACCGCGGCAAGACCGGCGTGGCGAAACTGGTCCTCGCCACAGGTGTCCCGGTGATCCCCGTGGCCATGATCGGCACGGACAAGGTGCAGCCCATCGGCCGGCGCATCCCCAACATCCGCCGGGTCGGGATCATCATCGGCGAACCCCTCGACTTCTCCCGCTACGAGGGGCTCGAGGAGGACCGCTTCGTCCAGCGGTCCGTCACCGACGAGATCATGTACGAGCTGATGCGGCTGTCCGGACAGGAGTACGTCGACGCCTACGCGAGCACGGTCAAGGAGCGCCTCGCCGCCGAGAAGGCCGCAGGGCGGAAGGCCCCGAAACCGGGTGCCGACACCCGCAGGGCCGCGGTCAGGATCTCGAACGACGCCGGGGCACCGGCTCCCGGCACCGTCACCGAGATCGGCCGGGCTGCCGACAAGCGTCCGTCCGCCGGCGAGGGAAAGGGCCCCGGTGCCGGCGAGCGCGGCGACGGGAAGGGCTCCGGTGCCAGCGGCGCAGCCGCACGCCCGGAGGCCGGCTAGGCCGACTCGCCCAGCTGCAGGACACCCCGCACTTCCTGTATGACACCGCGCTAAGCGGCGATGACGGGCCGAATCGGGGCCCCGACGCCCAGCCGGTAGAATTCAGCTGTGACTGATTCACTAGCTCCCGTCCTCCCGCGTATCGCGGAATCCGCCTCATCCACCACTGCCGGCCTCGACGCCTGGCGCTCGATGACCGCGGTGCAGCAGCCCTCGTGGCAGGATCCTGGAGTCTATTCGGCGTCGGTCAAGGAGCTCTCGAGCCTTCCGCCACTGGTCTTCGCCGGTGAGGTGGATGTGCTGCGGGAGCGCCTCGCGGCCGCAGCGCAGGGCAAGGCGTTCCTCCTGCAGGGCGGCGACTGCGCGGAGACCTTCGACGGCGCGACGGCCGACAAGATCAGCGCCCGCGTCCGCACCATCCTCCAGATGGCCGTCGTCCTGACGTACGGCGCTTCCCTGCCCGTCATCAAGATGGGGCGGATGGCCGGCCAGTTCGCCAAGCCGCGCTCGTCCAACGACGAGACACGCGACGGCGTCACCCTTCCCGCCTACCGCGGCGACATGGTCAACGGCTACGACTTCACGCCGGAGAGCCGCGGTCACGATGCGTCGCGGATGGTGAAGGCCTACCACACCTCCGCCTCGACCCTGAACCTGATCCGGGCCTTCACCCAGGGTGGATTCGCCGATTTACGGCTGGTCCACCACTGGAACAAGGGGTTCATGGCGAATCCCGCCCACTCCCGCTACGAATCGCTCGCCCGGGAGATCGACCGCGCGGTGCGCTTCATGGACGCGTGCGGTGCGGATTTCGAGGCCCTGAAGCGCGTGGAGTTCTTCGCCAGCCACGAGGCCCTGCTCCTCGACTACGAACGCGCGCTGACCCGCATCGACTCGCGGACCTCCCTCCCCTACGACACCTCCGCCCACTTCCTGTGGATCGGGGAGCGGACCCGCGACATCGACGGCGCGCACGTGGACTTCCTGTCCCGCGTGAGGAACCCGATCGGCGTGAAGCTCGGACCCTCCACGTCGGGGGACGACGCGCTCGCACTCATCGACAAGCTCGATCCGAACCGCGAACCGGGCCGGCTCACGTTCATCACGCGCATGGGCGCGCAGAACATCCGGGAGAAGCTGCCGAAGCTCGTCGAGCGCGTGACCGGCTCCGGCGCGCAGGTGCTCTGGGTGACGGACCCGATGCACGGCAACACCGTGACGTCGCCCAACGGCTACAAGACCCGCAACTTCGACGACGTCATCGACGAGGTCCGCGGCTTCTTCGAGGTGCACAACTCCCTGGGCACGTTCCCGGGCGGCCTGCACGTCGAGATGACCGGCGACGACGTCGCCGAGTGCCTGGGGGGCGCCGACCCGATCGACCAGGATGCTTTCCTGGAACGCTACGAGTCGGTCTGCGACCCGCGCCTGAACCACATGCAGTCGCTCGAGATGGCGTTCCTCGTCGCCGGGGCGCTCTCGAAGAGCTGACGGCCCGGCCCGGTCCGACCCCGGCGTCGACGACGCCGGCACAGTCCCACCGAGAAGGCGGTCACCCCGGGGTGACCGCCTTCTCTCCGTTCCCGCGCCGGGCGGGTGCGCTCCTACGTGACGGTGATGCGGATGGTGGACCCCTCGGGCTGCTCACCCGACGGGCTCTGCCCGGCCACCAGTCCGAGGACCGGGCTGCCGAAGGTGTAGTCGACCTGCACGACGAACCCGGCCGCCTCGAGCGTGGCGACGGCGCGCTCCTCGGACAGGGAGAAGACACTGGGGACCCTCACGATGCGCGGGCCCTGGGACAGCGTGAGCGTCACCGGTGTCCCACGCTGCACCTCGACGCCCGACGGGCTCTGCGTCAGGACGGCGCCGGCGGGCACGGCCGCACTGTACTCACGCGCCTCGCCCACCAGGGCCTCGAGCCCGGCCTGCTCGATGGCCGCGACGGCCTCCTCCTCGGGAAGCCCTGCGACATCCGGGACGGCGACCGGCGCCGGCCCGAGCGACACCACGAGGTCCACGGCGGATCGACCGCGACGTTCGGCTCCCGCCTCCGGGGCCTGCCGGAGCACGTCTCCGGCTGCCACCGATTCGTCGTACTCCTCGTCCAGGCTGCCGACGGTGAGCCCAGCGGCACCGAGCTCCGCGGCCGCCTCCACCTGCGTCCTGCCGAGCAGATCGGGAACGACGAAGAGTTCCGGCCCCCTGGAGACGAGCAGCTCGACGCGTTCGAAGCGCCTCACCTCGGAGGCGGCGGCGGGGTCCGTGCGGATGACCAGCCCTGCCAGGACGTCCTCGTCGAACACCTCTTCCGTGGACAACGACCCCAGCCCTTCCTCGTCCAGGACGGCGCGCGCCTCCGCCAGCGGGACGTTCGACACGTCCGGGAGTGAGACGACGCCCGCCGGTCCTGCGCCGAAGAACCAGGCCATGCCGGCGACCACGCCCGCGAGCAGGACCAGCAGGACCACGAGGAGCCGGGCGGAGCGGCGCGCCGTGCGGCCCTGGAGTGTCTTCTGCGGGCGCTGTGCCTGCCGTGCGAGCTGCCTCTTCGACGGCGGACGACCGGCGGGACGCGCGGCCGTCGCCCCGGCAGGCAGCGGGCCCGACGGCGGTCTCTGCGGTTGTGCGCCGATCACCCTCGTCGCATTCCGGTCCCTGCCGAGGACGCCCGTGGGGTTCTCCCCCTGCCGGACACCCGGCAGCACCTCCGTCCATCCCGTGCGGTCGGCGGGAGAGCCGGCGTCATCCGCACGTGGGGGCCGGGCCAGTGCCTCGGTCCGTGCGTCCTCCAGAAGGTGGCGCGGAACGACGGCGGCGGTGAGCTGGTCCTGTCCGGTGACCGGATCGGAGGCGTCCTCCGGTGCGAAGTCCAGTTCGTCGTCGCTCAGGGTGGTGCGGATGTGCCGAAGCTCGCCGAGGAGGGCGGAGCCGTCGACCGGCCGCTCCTCGGGGTCCCTGGAGGTGCACCACCGGACCAGCTCGTCGATGTCCACTGCCAGCCCGGGCAGGAGGGCGGAGGGCGCCGGAACATCCGACTGCGCGTGCTGGACCGCCACCTGGATGGGAGTCTGCCCCGTGAAGGGCTGCTCTCCGGTGAGGAGTTCGAAGAGCATGACCCCGGTCGAGTAGATGTCGCTTTGTGCTTCTGCGGGCCTGCCCAGCACGAGTTCGGGGGAGAGGTAGGCGGCGGTCCCCACGAGGGTAGCGGTGCCGGTGGTGGCCGACACGGCACGCGCGAGGCCGAAATCGGCGATCTTGACCTGACCGGAGTCGGACAGCAGGACGTTCTCGGGTTTGACGTCCCGGTGGATCAGTCCGGCCTCGTGCGCCGCGGCGAGGCCCTCGACGACGGCGTCCAGCAACGCCAGTGCATGGCGCGGCGTGAGGCGACCGTGCTCGCGCAGGACATCCCTCAGGGTTCGGCCCGGAACGTACTCCATGACGAGGTAGGCGACGGGCTGCCCGTCGAACTCGTCGACACCCTGGTCGAGCACCCCGACGACGTGCGGGTGCGACAGCCGGGCGGCGGCCTTCGCCTCCTGCTCGAACCGGTCGATGAATCCCGGTTCCTCGGCGAGGTGCGGGTAGAGGACCTTGAGGGCCACGCGGCGGTCCAGCCGGTTGTCGGTGGCCAGGTAGACGGTCGACATGCCCCCGCGCGCCAGCCGCGAATGGACGACGTACCGTCCGTCGACAGTCGCGCCCTCGAGCGGGTCCTTCCGTTGCTGGTGCACCATCCGATAGTAAACGGGCACAGCAGGAGGGGACGGGACCACCACGCGATCCCGTCCCCTCCGTCGCTCCGGCCCGGGCCGGGAGCGGTCTACCGGAAGCTGTTCTGGTGGGCCTTGATACCGGCGACGTACCGCTTCGTGTCCTCGAACATGCCGCGGTTCTGGACCGAGTACTGCCCCTGGTAGTAGGAGGCGATGGCGATGTCCATCGACGGGCTGGTGCGCACGAGCGAGCGGATGATGGCGATGCCCGCCGTCGCGTTGTCGTAGGGGTCCAGCAGGTTGAGCTTGCGGCCCACGAGGGTGCTCGCCCACTCGCCGGACGAGGGGATGACCTGCATCGCCCCGATGGCGTTCGCGGGGGAGACCGCGCGCTGGTTGAAGCTGGACTCCTGGAACGCGAAGGCGAGTGCCAGGCTCGGATCGACCCCCATGGAGCGTGCGGTGTCCGCGACGATTTGCTTCATCTCCGCCGTCGAGGGTGCGGGCAGCGAGTTCAGCAGCGCCTTGTTGGCATTGGCATTGGCTACGACGCTCTGCGGGTAGGTGTAGCCGAGGAACGTCGAGGGCACGAGGTTGGTCGGCGCCGGCGCCGGCGCCGGAGCCGGTGCGGGTGCAGAGCCCTTGGCGGGGATGGTGAGCGTCTGGCCGGGGCGGATGATCGACGTCATCGAGAGGCTGTTCGCCTTGAGGAGTGCATCGAGGCCGACGCCGTTCCGGGAGGCGATGGCGCCGAGCGTATCGCCGGACTTCACGGTGTAGGAGCCGGGAGCAGGTGCGGGCGCGGGTGCCGCCTCCGGTGCCTTGGGCGTCGCCTGCGGGGTCACGCCCGCCGTCAGCGTCAGCGTCTGGCCGGGACGGATGATCGAGGTCATCGAGAGGTTGTTCGCCTTGAGGAGTGCATCGAGGCCGACGCCGTTCCGGGAGGCGATGGCTCCGAGTGTGTCACCCGACTTGACCGTGTAGCTGGCGGCGGCGGGAGCAGGAGCCGGAGCAGGAGCGGGTGCGGGTGCGGGTGCGGGAGCGGGCGCCTTGCCGCCGAGATCCAGCTTCTGGCCCGGGTAGATGATGGAGTTCATCGAGAGGCTGTTGGCCGTCAGGACGCTCTGCAGGCTGACGCCGTTGCGGGCGGCGATCGCCCCGAGGGTGTCACCGGGCTTGACGACGTAGGTCGACCCGGAAGGCTGGGAGGCAGGGGCCGGAGCGGCAGGAGCCGGCGCTGCCGCCGGTGCGGTGCTCCCGGTCAGCTTGAGCTTCTGGCCCGGGTAGATGATGGTCCGCGCGTCCATGCGGTTGAGCGTGAGGACGGCGTCCGTGGCCAGCCCGAAGCGCTTCGCGATCGCGCCGACCGTGTCACCCGGCTTGATCGTGTACTCGCTCGGAGCGGTCTCGGTGCCGACAGTGATCTTCTGCGCGGGTACCTGGACGGCGACGAGCGCGGCGGGCACGACTGCTCGTGGGGGAAGCGGTGTCGCTGTCCCTCCGAGGTGCCGGGCGGCGGGAGCCTGCGGGGCCGGTGCCGCCGTCGCCGGCTGGGCGAGGGCGACGGAAGAGAGAATCACCGCGGGCAGGGCGGCGGTGGTTACGGCGACGTTCAGGCCGCGGCGGCTGGTGCCCGCGGCCTTCCTGCGGGTGCCGTTCAGCGGTGCATTCGATCGCTGGGCAGTCATGTTTCGTTCCTCGTCTGTTGGCGGCTGAGTCCGCGCGGACGCACGCGCCCGGCAGGGGAGTCCCGGCTGGCTGCGTACAAGTGCTGATGATGCTGTTGTGCTAGCTGTTGCTACTGTTACTTGTGTGACTCCTGTGAATTTACACGAAAAAGGGAGTAGCACAAGAGGCGCCCAAAGCCCGTGAACAGGCACTCCTGCGTGTCGCGCTCCACCCCGGGTCGTGGCGCAGCCGATCCGTCCCTCATGCGCCGTCCCTCATGCGCCGGGCGAAGTGGAGTTGGGTGCCGGACCATGGCACCCTTGGACGGTGACTGAACTAGAACACCTCGTACCCGCCTGGCTGAACCTTCCGCAGGTCGCAGAGACCCTCGAGCTGCCGATCACGCGGGTGCACTCGCTCATCAGCGATCGATCCCTCGTCAGCGTCCGGATCGGGGAGCGCAACATCCGCAGCGTCCCCGCCGACTTCCTGGTCGACGGCGCCGTCCTCGACAGCCTGCGCGGCACCGTGGTGGTGCTCGCGGATTCCGGGTACGGCGACGAGGACATCATCCGCTGGCTCTACACCGAGGACGAGACCCTTCCCGGCCGTCCGATCGACGCGTTACGCGAGGGGCGGAAGACCGAGATCCGCCGTCGAGCCCAGGCAGCCGCCTGGTAGCAGGCGCCCGACGCGGGGCCCGCGCGGCGCGGCACGCGTGTCCGCGACCTCAGGCGCTCCGCGTGACGGCCGCTTCCGCGAGCAGGCGGAGCGCGCGCCGGGAGACGGGGTCGATCGGGAGCCCTTCCAGCGCCGTGAAGGCGTCCTCGGACTTCTCCGCGATGAGCTGTTCGGTGTGGTCGAGCGCGCCGCTGCCGACGATCAGACGGCGCAGCGTCGCGACCGCCGAGTCGTCCAGGGCGGTGTCGCCGAGCATCGCGTTGATCCTGGCCCGTGTGTCGTCCCCGCTCGATCCCAGCGCGCGGGCGATCAGAAAAGTGCGTTTGCCTTCGCGGAGGTCGTCTCCCGCAGGCTTGCCCGTCACCTCCGGGTCCCCGAAGACGCCCAGGACGTCGTCGCGCAGCTGGAACGCCTCACCCAGGGGCAGTGCGAAGGCCGAGTAGGCCGACAGGAGATCCTCGTCCGCTCCGGCCAGCGCGCCTCCGAGCATGAGGGGACGCTCCATGGAGTATTTCGCCGACTTGAACCGGAGGATGTTGAGCGCACGCTCCTCCGCGATCTCGGGCGTCTGGTCCGGCCCGACAGCCTCCTCCAGGAGATCGAGGTACTGACCGGCCATGACTTCGGTGCGCATGCGGTTGAAGATCACGCGGGCCCCGCCTCCCGGCGTATCGGAGCAGGATGCCGTAAAGAGCTCCTCGCTGAATGCGAGGCAGAGATCCCCTGCGAGGATCGCCGCCGCCACACCGAAGCGCTCCGGATCGAGGTGCCAGCCGGCCTCCGAGTGCCGGGTGCTGAACTGGCGGTGGACGCTGGGACGTCCGCGTCGCGTGTCGGACCGGTCGATGATGTCGTCATGGATCAGGGCGGCTGCCTGGAAGAACTCGAGTGCGGTCCCGGCGATCACGGGGGCAGCTGCACCGGCCGATCCTCCTGCGGCACGCCAGCCCCAGTAGCACAGGAGCGCCCGCATCCTCTTCCCGCCGCTGGTCAGGGTCGAGATGCTCGAGATGAGCGGAAGGGACTCTTCGGAGATTTCCGCCAGGACGCTCCGCTGCTCGGTGAGGAAGTCCTCGATGGTCCGGGTGAGCGAGGACCGGAAGCGGTCCTGCTCCTCGGAGATGGCATCGGGAGCGTGGCCGCCCCGGTCGGGGGTGGCGGGTGCGGACAGCATGGATCTCCCGGGCAGCTCGGCTGGACGTGGTTCTCCCACTCTAGTGGGCGGTCCGAAGGCCCCGACCGCAGCGTGGCCCCCGGGAGCGGGCGCCTCCGGCTGCACGGGCCGGACGGCGACGTGTCGGTGGCACTGCGTACGATATGGGCGTGGTGAAGGACCAGGAGCAGGGGATGATCGAGCACGCCGAGTGCCACATCCTCCACATCGACATGGATGCCTTCTTCGTCTCCGTCGAGCTCCTCGACCATCCCCATCTCCACGGCGTGCCGGTCGTCGTGGGGTCACCGACGGGACGGTCCGTGGTCCTGTCCGCCTCCTACGAAGCCCGGCGGTTCGGAGTGCGCTCGGCCATGCCGATGTCGGTCGCGATGCGCCAGTGCCCGACGGCGGTCATCCTGCCACCCCACCATGGCCGCTACTCGGAGGTCTCCGCCGAGGTGATGCGGATCTTCCGATCGGTCACGCCCGATGTCGAGCAGTTGAGTGTGGACGAAGCCTTCCTCGATATCGCCGGGTCGATCCGCAGGCTGGGCAGCCCGCGCGACATCGGCGAGCAGGTGCGCGCCGAGATCCGCTCGACCCTCGGCATCACCGCGAGCGTAGGAGCCGCGACCACGAAGTTCGTCGCGAAGATCGCCTCGACGAGGGCGAAACCCGACGGCCTGCTGCTCATCCCCGGCGACCAGACGGTCGCGTACCTCCACACACTGCCGGTGTCCGCCCTGTGGGGAGTGGGCTCGAAGACGCAGGAAGTGCTCGCGAGGATCGGCATCCGGTCCGTCGAGGACGTCGCCCATACGCCGCTCAGCACTCTCAAGCGCCTGCTCGGGGCCTCCGGCGAGCACGTGCACCACCTGGCGTGGGGACGGGATCCGCGGCGCGTGGTGGTCTCCCGCCCCGAGAAGAGCATCGGCGCGGAGGAGACGTTCTCCTTCGACATCGACGACTCCGAGATCCTGCGCCGTGAACTCCTGCGACTCGCCCACCGGACGGCCACGCGGCTGCGGGCCTCCGGCTACCGCGCGGGCGGGATCGCGCTCAAGCTGCGCTATGCGGACTTCTCCACGCTCACCCGCTCGAAGAAGCTCGACGCGCCGGTGGACAGCGCCAACGCGCTCTACGGTGCGGCGACAGCGCTCCTGGCCGCCCTGGGGGATCGCCCCATGGCAGTCCGGCTGATCGGCCTGCGTGCGGAATCCCTCGAGACGGGCGGGGACGGGTCGACGCAGCTGACGATCGACCGGAGGGACGACAACTGGCGGATCGCGGAACGGGCACTGGACGACGTGAACCGGAAGTTCGGCCAGGCCGGCGTGATACCGGCCGGCCTGCTCGCCTCGAAGGGCAGGCCGGGAACGGGCGGCGGCTCCCGCGAGGACCCGGGCGGACGGCGGGGGGAGGCCGGTGGGACCGGTCCTCGCTCCTCCCGGCAGCGGCCGCCCGGGCGCTCGCCGGAAGCGGATGCCGGGGACGGCTGAAATCCGCGCCGTTGCGCGGCTGACCGGGCGAATAACACTCCTCGGAGGGGAGCATCAAGGCCGCATTGTGACTTTGCACCCACCAGGTAGCAAACTAGTCTTTAAGCAGGTGGTCCAGCTGCCGCCCAGTACGCACATCAATCGCCCGGAGCCCGTGGTCAGGGACCCCTCCACCGGGAACCTGGTCCGCGTTCGGGACGTTGGTTGGATGGAGGAACGTTGGTACCCACATCAAGGAGGCGGTCATGGCACTCTCGGAACACGAGCAGAGGTTGCTTGATCAGCTTGAACAGCAGTTACACGCCGACGATCCCAAGTTCGCGCACTCGATGGCTTCGGACACCCGTAAGTCGATGTCGACCAGACGCCTGGTCATCGGGTCGCTCATCACGATCGCCGGAATCCTCGTCCTGCTCGCAGGCATCGTCTACCAGAACATCTTCATCGGGGTGGCGGGCTTCCTGATCATGGGTGGTGGCGTGTATTTCGCCACCACGAAGTCCCGGCAGGTCGAGGCCGGCCAGGCGGTCGGCGGTCCCTCGAAAGCCCCCACAGGTGGCAAGAGCGGATTCATGTCCAGCCTGGAGGACAAGTGGGACGAACGAAAGCGCGACCAGACCTAGGGCGTGTCTCCTAATAGCGTGGGGCGGTGTGCGGGACGATATTTGAGTGTCACGTGATGCTGTTCTAACCGACGCCCAGTGGGCTCGGATT
>NZ_JBIVQL010000016.1:0-60681 GCF_044755105.1 Arthrobacter sp. NPDC092385 | reverse complement strand
GTTGCGCTGTCATCGTCCGGTGCCGTCCTCATCCTCTGCCGTCCCTCGTGCAGGCTTAAAAATAGAACACAGCTTCGATTATTTGGGAAGTCGCCTGAGACCAGACGCGGTAGGAGAATGGCGCCAGTGCCTGACTCATTTACTCATTTACTCAAATACTCGTTTGAGTAAATGAGTCTGATGGGGCAGCGACATTCTGCCGCAACCCCAGCACTGGATCGTAGGCTCACAGGATGGACGAGCTCGCCGCCTTCATCCTCTCCCGCGTCGCGGAAGACCACGACCTTGCCTACCAGGCACTCCACGACCCAGGAGCCGGCGGGATCCTCGGCGTCAACACCAGGAACTGCCATGCGACCGACACGGGTCGGTCTGTCGACGTCGCCGGCCACGAGCTGCTGCTGGATCCGCTGGCCTGCCACAACATGAACCAGAGCCCGGAGAAGGTCATCGCGGACTGTGTCTCGAAACAGCGCCTGGTCGCTCACGTGCAGAGCATCGATTGGGACTACGAACCGGCAGGGGAGCAGGACTACATGCGCACGATCCTCGAGCTACTAGCTCTACCTTGGCGAAACCACCCTGACTACTCGCGGCACTGGACTGCCTAAGCAGGGGAGGGCGGTCGAAGTGTCTGTTTCGCCGGGCAGAATGGCGGTATGTGTGGACGCTTCGTCATCGCCGGAAACAAGGCCGCTATCCGGGACGCGTTCAGCGTCGATGAGACCTTCCAGGACGACCTGAAGCCGTCGTGGAACGTGGCGCCAATGCAGGGGATCCCGTTCGTGTCCGAGCAGCTGCGCGAGGGTGAGCTGGTGCGCCGCCTCGAGATAGCCCGCTGGGGACTGGTCCCTGTCTGGTCGAAGGAACCCAAAGCGGGGGCGAGGATGATCAACGCCCGGAGTGAGACGGTCACGGAGAAGCCGTCTTTCCGCACGGCGGCCGCCAAGCGACGGGCCCTGGTGCCGGCGAACGGGTACTACGAGTGGCAGAAGAACGAGGATGGGACGAAGACCTCGCACTACCTCCACGGCGAGGACGAGGACCAGCTGCTGGGCTTCGCCGGCCTGTACGAGTTCTGGCCCGACCCCGCCAAGCCCGAGGACGCCGAGGACAAGTGGCTGGTCACCGCCACAATCCTCACCCGCGCCGCCCACGACGCGCTCGGGCACATCCACGACCGGACGCCAGTCATCATCCCCAAGAATCTGCAGGATCAGTGGCTGAACCCGACCATGACCGAGCGGGGCCAGGTGCAGCACTTCATCGACACCATCCCCGAACCCAGCCTCGTCCCGCGGATCGTCGGCAAAGAAGTCGGATCAGTCCGCAACAATGGGCCTCACCTAGTCAGGTCGGCGGAGTTGGATGAGGAGAGCTAGGCGTGGTTGATCGGGAGGACGTAATAACGAGCAACCGCGAGACCCTCGAGGCATTCGTAGCGCGCAGTCGGCGGGTTGATGCTCATTCCTTGATGTCCAACCCTGCCCATGTTCAGGCACTATCTACGGGGCAAATCAAGTTGCGGGTGGTGCCACAGACGGGGGAACAGTTTCTTGTGCAGGACCTTCCAGTCGAGGAAGTGTTGGAGTCAGCTGCAGCGCGGCTTAGACCTCTGATCCTTCAGGAGGATCCGGTGTACTGGGGCAGGGCACTCAACGCCATCGGGTATTTCTTGAAGGACAGCCAGGACCAAGAAGCGAAGGACGTCCTGGCGGAGATGAGACGACTCTGGCAGGAAAGGGTCGCACCGACGCCTGGGAAGGAGCGGGGCTACTTCCTGCAGATGAGACGGGTCGGAGGTGATAGCACGTCAACTATCGTTGACACGGATCTAGGAATGTCTTGGTTCTATGGCGATGTCGTGCATGCAGACAAGAAGAGACGGGCTGCAGGAGCGCGTTATGGCATTACTGAGCGGTTCAGAGCAGCAACGATGCTCGTCGCGAACGGGCTTATCTGCAATCACCTCACGCTCCGCTTCATCAGGGACCTCAAAGATGCTGGCCTACTTGAACTGTCGGATGAGGTGTTCACGGAGGAAGTGACGGTGACGGAGACCCACTTCGAGCAAGCAGCCAAGTTCTATGTTGGCAAAGCTGGCACGGCTATGCCGGAAGACATCACCGGTACCATCCCCGCCGGGTTTGAGGAGTTTGACCCTGAGAAGCATGTCCCTACGCGAGGAGCTGGTGACGACCAAGGCGGTTAGCTCCTAGGCGCTGTGGCGGTGGGGTACACCCCACCGCCACAGCGCAGAACGGTTCGGTTGGTGTGTGACTTTTCGTCAATATGGCGGGGTTCTGAACGGGTGATTGGCGGGGTCAAAAGTCAGTACAGCGTCTGGTTGGTCCGGCTGGGGATCCCGTTCCGGGCACTTCCACGTGCCCTACAAACGAGACCCGAAAATGGTGGTACCGCCCCTAGATTTGCAATGAACACCTCGTTGCGCGGCAAGTGACTGTTTCGATCGCCAGTAGGTGGATTACGCCGTGAACGCTGAACCACACACGAGGCAGTGCACCTGCTTAAGGTTCTCCTCGGGAACCTTAACCGGTTCGTTAGGGTGGCACGGAGGCTCAGCAATTATCATGTCGTCTGGTTCAGCAAGGGCGTCAGGAGTATCCACCCCGAGAGAGAACGACCGATTGGGTACGAGCTTCATCCCCTTCATGCCCTTGAACATCTGCTGGACTGAGTCCTGAACGAAACGGTCCACCGCGGGGCCACTTACACCTCGCATGTACTCGACCTGACTCGGCGTCCACCACTGGTCCGTGTGCGCGGGCACACCGCATAGTGGGCAGAAGTATTGATCGACAGCCTCGGCGTCTGGACCGCCCTCTTGGTGGCTGAACCACTTAAATTCTCGCTCGCAGTTTGGGCATTCTCGCCGGAGAAAACCGTCAGAGTCGAGTGGGAGGTTCACGGGCACCCGAATCTCATCATTCATTAGTTGGTTCCTTTCAGCTATTGGTGTCCAAGAAGATTTCTTGCGTAATCTGATCGCCCGCCTCGCTACGTGCGGAGATTGTCACGTCGAATACGTCCTCGAGGTCTGGGCCGCCAAACATTCGTCCCATGCCCATCACATCGATAGTTACAGCTCTGCCCCCTCCAGGAATCTTCTTGATCACTCGGGTGTCCTGGAGCTTAAGCCCTGCGTCTTCGGGCAACGACACCTCGACGTCGAAGGCTGTTTCTGTGCCGCGGTTGATAATCTGCAACTTGTCGATGCGGTTTCCGCCCTTATTGAAGTACTTCACATCGAAGTCGATCGGTTTGCGGGTGTTCGTGTTCGATGGAAGTCGGCGGCCGAGCGGAATGCCATCACCGGGAGGCGGGGGTGGTGTGAAATCTCCGGTTGTGTGCCAGTCGACGCCGCGGAGATTTACGTCGCATCCTGCGGTTTCAAGGCGGGTCACCAGTTCTTGACGAAGGGCAGGATCGTTCGTCAGTCGGATGGCATGCCGGCCCGCGACATCACTGAAGGGGCGGACGTCGCCAACCTCGACCAACACGGTGCGGCGAGGATCGCGGCCTAACGCCATACCCGCTTCGAAGAGCACATTGGGTCGGGCCTGCGCAGCCGGCTTAGTCTCTGGGTCGTTGGCGCGGCCGTACTGAGGCTGTAAGTATGCGATTTCATCGGGAGTCATCAGCACGACGATTGCCGCGGCGTAGGAGAAAGCCGCGTCGAGCACCTGACCGATATAGGGAGACCCTTCTCCGGTCAGTCGCACCGCTTGGCTCCACTCCATAGGGGAGAGGTTAATGCTTCGAAGGAAGTCGAACATCGCCTTTCGTAAAAGTTCGTTGCGTCCATGCACCACGAACACCGATCGGGCGTCCACTGATCTTTCCGTCATTCCATTCCTTAGTCATTGCACTGCGGTTTACTGGTAAAGGACGACTGGTGCTCATGCCAACGCTTTGTCGCTTCAAGTTGAGAAGTACTGATCGGTAGCAAGACAGCGGCGCCCCCGCAGGTCGTTGCAGGGGCACCCGCGCGTGCTACTTCTTGCGCTGTGACAGCGCACTAGCAGCGATGCTCTTCGTTCGGTTCGAGGAGCGCCCGTCAGCGAGAGCCTTCGAGGCCTTCGACGCAACAGACTTGCTGGTCACCCGGTTCTGCGACTTCTTAGCCATGCGAAATACTCCTTCCCCACCCACGTGCGGTACCTTCAAGAGTCCACTGCCAAGTGACTCCGTGCCCTCTCGAACGACCTCGAGGGGGCACGACCAATATTGGGAGCTTGCGTACCCGTGGGTGCGGGCAGCAAGGTCAGGCCGGCGGCCTGTACAAATTTGGGGTAAGGGCGCGTCATTCATCGTCCTCAGGTGACAAGCCCATCGCCGTGCGTAAAACGCGTGTCGCAGCCCGTCGTGCTGGGAAGCTGTTGCGGGTGCTGAACTTTCCTGCAGTTCCTGACGGCGTAACAACACCAACATTTCTCCAGACCGGATTGTCGATCGCGAAAATGTCCGGACCCGTCGCCTGCTGCAACTTTGGGAAGGCCTCCTGGGGGTCGACACCCTCGGCGTACATCACCGACATCGCTCCAATGAGGCCGAAGATTGCAACGGCCGTCGACGAGATCGAGTTTCGACGGTAACTCTGCCTGGCGGGAGTCGAGAGCTTCCCAAACTCGGGTCGCACGTCGACGAGAGCATCCCACGCATCAATCAACCACTCGGACTGCTCGTCCAGATCGGCGGCTGTAACCGGGCCACCCTTCCAAAACGACTCGATCGCCTTGCTGATGGTGTTGAATGCCGTCAGCTTGTGCGAGCTGGCCGACACGGAATTGGAAAGAACCTCTACGTTGTCTTGGCCGAGGTGAGGGCTGTGGTTCACCAGACGGCGTGCCAGCTCCTGCTCCTGCGTCTCGGAGTACGCGTACTTCGCGGTGGAGTCATTGACCTTATCGCCGCGGGTGTTGTAAATCGTTGCGACCTTCTTAGCGTCGATGTCATTAAGCAGCCAGATGCGGACTTGGAACCGGGTGTCGAGATTGAAGCTCGCCAGCGGGTTCTCAGCGGCCGAAAGAATCGCCTTGATTCGTGAGAGGGAATCGACGGCGCAGTCGAGAACTCCCTCACGTATGGTCAGGCAGGTGTCGCCAGTTTCTTCGTCATTCCACACCTCAGACTTGGCACGGTCTGGATTCAGGCGGACCGAGATGTTGCCAATAATTGCGTTGTTGTCCAAAAGCTCACGCGTCCACTTCTGGATTTTCATTTTCGTCTTGCCAGTCACCTGGTCACGGTTGTGCTCTGGCCTGATGTTGCCTGTAAGTGTGAGCAGTCCCGAGCGGTAGAGATCCACGAGATAAGCGCCGGTCATTTGGCACTCGAAGTGCGAGCCACCGGCATCATCCACGACGCCAACATTTCGAATCTCCAACGGCAACGTCAGCCCGTCCGAGTCGATCACCGATTTCATACGGATCCACCTCCTACGTGTTCTACGTGTATTCTAACACAACTACGTGTAGATGGCGGGACCTACGTGTAGGTTCGCTTGTGTTGTGCTCGGGCTACCTTCGGTAGCCCGTAAGCCGCCCCCCATCGGCACACCCACGCCCGACCTCGAGCTGACCGCCTCGTCCTACTCGCTACAGGCGGTCCCATTCCCGTAAGACCTGCCCGACTTAATGCCCGGTGAACATCCCCTATGCGGAACACCGAAACGGACCGCGGGGCCCGTCTTCGTGCGTCTCATAAACCTAAAGCTTTCTGAGACAACTGGACCCACCCCGCACGGAACAACCAATTCCTCGAGATTCCGGGCCTCCTTTTGTCTCGGAAACTTGTCTCACTGGGTTTCGTCTTAGAAGTCCTCGCATTCGGGGTTTATGAGTCAGAATGGCGGGATGAGGCATCTCGGGTACACCAGAGTCAGCACGTCCAGCCAGGACGCGCAGTTGCAGCTCGACGCACTGGTCGCTGCAGGCGTGCACAAACGTGATGTGTTCGCTGATGTGACCTCGGGGACAAGGGCCGCGATTGAACGGCCCGGCATGAAAAAGCTCCTCGAGTACGCCGACGAGGGCGACACCGTCGTGGTGTGGCGCGTCGACCGACTCGGCCGTTCCCTCATCGACGTCCTCAATACGGTGAATACGCTCCGCGACCGCGGCATCCTTGTCCGATCCCTGTCGGACGGGATTGACCCGACGACGTCGACCGGACGGCTGATGCTCAACATGCTCGCCACCTTGGCCGAATACGAGCGGGAGCTGATCGTGGAACGCATCAATGCAGGCATCGCCGCCTCTAAACAGAACGGCACGAAGTTCGGTCGGCCAACCATGAATCCGAGGGTCGTCGCGGACAAGCTTGCCATCGCCGCCGATGCCCGGGCGAAGGGACGCACCGCGGAGGAAGCTGCCCGACTCGTCGGGTGGAGCCGAGCAACGCTCTACCGGCACCAGCGCGCTTCTGCACGACTCTGATGACCTAGTCACCCCTGAGGGCAGGGCCCCCGGCGCGCCGCAATGACCCACTTGATGCTCTTTAAGGCGTGATCCGCTGCAGCTGCGACTCGCTACAGCAACCACCAATGCAGCACTTGCACTTATTGCAGATATGGCACATGCTGGATACAAGTGAAAAAGGAGACCTACTCATGGCTGCTCTTACTGCCATCCAGAACGTTCGAACCATCGACGTCACATCTACTCAAACCGCTGAAGCCAAAGAGGTTTCGCGTCGTTTCAATGAAGTAGACGCCCAGGATCTCACCATCCGCATCGAGTCATCTGCAGGGGAGGCTGTGACTGTGCCTGAAGACCTCAGCAACCTACTACAAACGATCCTCAGACTGGCGGCGTCCGGTCAATCCATCGGTATCACTCAGCTCTCGAAAGCGATGACAAGTGTGGAGGCCGCTAAGACGCTTGGCATCTCTCGGCCGACCTTGCTCAAACTTGCCGCCAATGGAGACATAGCATCACACAAGGTCGGTTCCCACACACGCTTCGATCGCGCCAACGTACGCGCCTTCGCCGAAGCCCGCCTTACCAAGCAGCGTGATTCATTCGATTCGCTGCGCGATTTCGAAGATGCAATGAGCTTCAACCAGGACTGACAATCCTGTTCGAGTGGCCCCCGATGCGCATAGGCTGAGCCCATGCAGCCGGGGGCCACTCTCATCTTCCTAGACACGAGCGTTATCTACCCCCGGACTCTGCGCGACTGGTTCTGTCTACTTTCACTGAACTCCGGGATCGAAGGCATCGACCTCCGGTGGAGCGAAGACGTACTGGCAGAGTTCATTTACAACCGCAGACGTCAAGAGCCTGGTGCGTCGGACGCCCAGATTGGCCAATGGCGACAACGCCTCACGGACTCCTTCCCCAACGCGATTGTCTCCAACTACTCGATCGACCCCATGTTCCTTGCGGGTGAGGACAAGTTCGACGCACATGTCCTGGCCGCAGCCATACATGGACGCGTCGACTATCTCGTCACGTCCAACATCTCGGATTTCGAAGGCTTTGCGGACAGCGTCGAGTTCGAGATCCTGACCCCCGACGACATGTTGTGTCTGATCGAGCAAAGAAGGCCTGATGCCGTCAGCACAGCAACTAAGAAGCAATGCAACTACTGGTCAAAGCGTGAAGGGTCCAAGACCCTTCACGACGCACTAGTCGACTCCGGGGCACCCAACTTCGCTCAAGGCATCCGGAAGCGACTGTCCCAATGGGCGCTCTCCGGTCGGTACTAGCGATCGGTTCGTCCTGGACGTTCAACCCATAGCCGTTACCTGTAGGCGAACCACTCACTGCAGGACCACCATCATCGTCTCACCGTCTCATCGACCTCCGACTCATCTAAGGGTTACGTTGGTCCGAATGAGACGAACCAAATGCGACACATCGATACGAGACTGTCCGACTGAAGAACAACCCCAATCGTGGGCCACTTCTAGCCGTTGGCAAGCTGATTCAGCTGTCCAGTCAAGGGATCGTTTTATGAGGGAACCGCGCCACCTCCGATCGGGGTGATAGTAGGCCGTAGTGGTGAAGATCTGTGCGAGAAACGGTCGCAGTTGGAGCTTCGGAGAATCAGCGTTCGGTCAGGTTTTACCCAGTTTTCTGACTAGCTCGGGGTGCCCGTTGTAGCGTCGGCGAGAAGGGTGTCCACACATCAGTCGCCAGAACGGCTGATCGATTGTGCCGAGGATGTACGTCCTTCTAGCCTGCTGGGGAGTTCGTTCATGCCTGATCGTAAGACTGTGCGAACGTCAGCGGTGGTGCGAACCCTTGTTCGTTGACGGTGAGTGCGTAAGTGCCGATAGCCGCTAGTGGACCCTCGTCCTCACGCCCTCGCTCTCCTCGATTAGAAAGCAGATTTGCTTTGCATGCTGGCGTCTCGAACCTCATAGATCGGCACCACGTCAGATTCAGTGGTCGGCCCGATGGGTCGGTGCTGCTGTTTGCCCATGGTTTTGGGTGCGATCAGAGCATGTGGCATCGAGTCATCCCGTACTTCGAGGACCGGTACCGGATCGTGTCGTTCGACCATATGGGCTCGGGGCTCTCTGACCTGGACCAGTACGATCCCGAGAAGTACTCGACTCTCGATGGTTATGTCGCGGATCTGCTCGCCCTGTGCCGTGAGCTCGACCTCCACAACGTCGTCCTCGTCGCACATAGCGTCGCGACCATGATGGCGATCGAGGCTGCCATCGCGGACGCCGATAGGTTTCGTGGGCTGGTCCTGGTAGCGCCGTCCCCGTCCTACATTGATGATCCGTCCGCGGGCTATGTTGGTGGCTTCACCCGGCAGGACATTGATGGGCTTCTGGAATCGCTGGACAGCAACTACTTCTCCTGGTCCGCCTCACTCGCCCCCATCATCATGGGTAACCCTGATACACCTGAATTGACGGATGAGCTCGAGGCGAGTTTCTGCCGAACCAACCCTGACACTGCACGAAACTTCGCGAGAGTCAGTTTTCTCTCCGACATACGCTCACATCTGACTGCCCTGGCCACTCCGGCGTTGATCCTTCAATGCTCCGATGACATGCTCGCGCCCCCCGAGGTAGGCCGCTACCTGAACGAGCGACTGGCAGTCAGCACGCTCGTCGAACTCGCAGCGACCGGACATGTACCCCAGGCCAGCGCCCCGCAGGAAACAGCACAAGCCATCCTGCAGTACCTGCAGCACCAGATAACAGGCTTCTCATGACGTCGGACACGGATTACGAGCAACTGTTCCAGGAGGCGCCGTCCAGCTATCTGATCACTGATGAGGCGTGGACGATCATCGCGGCCAACGCGAGCTTTCTGACCTGGACGGGGTACAGCAGCGACGAGGTCCTTGGGACTTCTCTTCCCCGGCTGATGCCGATAGGGGACCGTCTTCTCCACTCAACTCACAGTGCACCTCAGATGCAGCTCACCGGAACCGTGTCCGAGGTGTCCCTCGAGATCCTCGACGCGGCAGGACGCCGCCGGGCCGCCCTGCTCACAGCCGTCCGGTCAATTCGTTCCGACGGGCGTGTGGAGATCCGGGTCATCATCTTCAGCGCTCATGAACGCCGTCAGTACGAGCTCGAACTTGTTGCGGCCCGCCGGCGCGCGGAAGAGTCCGAAGTCCGCAGCGTTCGTGCCGAGGCCGGCCTGCAACACCTCGCACTGCACGACTCCCTCACCGGGCTGCCAAACAGGGCGGGTCTGGCGGCCATCCTCGAACGGGACATCGCCGAGCCACTGCCCAGCATGAAGGTCGCCGTCCTGTTCGTCGACCTCGACCATTTCAAGTCGGTCAATGACAGCCTCGGACACAACGCAGGGGATGAGCTACTGAACATCGTGGCGCGGCGGCTCTCCTCAGCCATACGGGATACTGGGACCGTCGCTCGGTTCGCTGGAGACGAATTCGTCGTGATCGAGCAGGTCAGTGCTCTGTCCGATGCGACAGTACTGGCCCAGCGGCTGCTCGAAACAGTAAACAGTCCGATGATTATCGAGGGCCTGGAAGTCATCTGTTCCGCAAGTATCGGCATTGCCCTCACCGATGACCAGGGTGCCGATGCCGATCGGCTGCTGCGGCGAGCTGATATTGCCATGTATCGAGCGAAAGCGCGCGGCCGCAACACCTGGGACGTCCACGACCCCTCCGAGTCCGATCCGGCAGTAAACCGAATGCGCCTCCTCGGAGAACTCCGCCACGGCATCGAGACCGGACAGCTGCGCGTCCACTACCAACCCCGCATGGACGTCGCGACGAGCATCATCAACGGCGTCGAAGCACTCGTCCGCTGGGAACACCCGGTACGAGGCCTCCTACAACCAATCGACTTCATCGACCTGGCCGAGGAATCCGGACTCATCCGTGACCTGGGAGCCTGGGTGCTCAATGAAGCCATCAAGCAGGGCGCCCACTGGAGTACATCGACGGCGGTGCACACACCAATCGAAATCGCAGTGAACCTCTCCGCCCGCCAACTCATCGACCCACAACTCACCGGGATCGTCGAAGCCGCCCTCGCCCGGCACGACTTCGATCCTCATATGCTGACCCTGGAAATCACCGAAACTGCCCTCATGGACAACCCGGCGGTCGCACTCACGGTGCTCACCGCTCTCAAAGCACTAGGCGTAGGCCTGGCCATCGACGACTTCGGCACAGGCTACGCGAGCCTGACCTACCTCAAAGACTTCCCCATCGACGAACTCAAAATCGACCGGTCCTTCGTCAGCGGGCTCGGCAGCAACGACGGTGACAGCGCGATCGTCGCGAGCTGCATCCAGCTCGCCCACGCCGTAGGCATCAGAGCCGTCGCCGAAGGAGTCGAAACAGACAACCAACGCTCCACCCTGATCACCATGGGGTGCGACCTCGCACAGGGATACCACTACAGCAGACCCCTCAGCCCCGAACACCTCACCAACTGGATCACCAGCCACACCCGCGCCACACCCGAAAGCACGTTCACTGACGCCCAACCGATAACCGTCAGCAAAAACATTCACTAACAAGCCCGACAGCTCAACCATGTCAATTAGTGACATGGTCAAAGACTTGTTGTCGGATCATCAAAGGATCCTTTGATCGGACGGACGGGAGAGCTGCTGGCCGGTGTGGATGTTCCTAGAAGCGGCGAGGAATTAGAGCCGTCCTCTCGTCTCAGCAATGTGTCTCACGTCGCGTATTCTCATCAAAGCAGAAAAAAGCCTTTGATGAGCGTCAGGAGCACGAGGATGGGAAGCATCGGGTATGCCAGGGTCAGCACCTTGGAGCAGAACGCAGATCTGCAGCAAGCAGCACTCACGGCAGCGGGGTGCGACCGGATCTTCACCGACCACGGCGTGAGCGGAACGAGTGCCAGCCGGCCGGAGCTCGACAAGCTCCTCGACCACCTACAAAGCGGTGACGAGGTCGTGGTGTGGAAGCTGGACCGCCTGGGGCGCAACACCCGCAACCTGTTGGCCCTCATCGATGACCTGGAGTACAGGGGAGTGCACTTCCGCAGCATCACCGAGGGCATCAGTACAACCGGACCGATGGGTAGGGCCATGCTCACGGTGATGTCCGCCTTCGCGCAGCTGAAGCGTGACCAGCTCGCTGAACGGACCAGGGCCGGTATGGCCGCGGCCGCCGAACATGGGCGGAAGGTCGGCAGACGGGAGATCACGATTGATCACGCGAAGGTCAGACGAGCCCGAGACCTTAAAGCCCAAGGGCTCGCCCCCGCTGACATTGGGAAGATCATCGGTGCCAGCCGAGCGACGGTGTATCGCTACCTCAATCTAGGAGGAAGTGAGGACGTTCCGCAGTGATCGAAGCTTGTACCGCGGACTGCTGACAAAATGGTGGGCTACAGGAAGTGGGGACATGGACCCGTCGTTAGTGAACCAAATGATCGTCGCCATCGCGACCCTAGTCGCATCCATAGGTGGCTACTTGCTTGCAGGGCTCAATGAGCGTCGTAGAGATGAGCGCACCATGCAACGCGAATCACGACTGCGAGTCTTAGATCGCGGAGCTCAGCTTGACGATGGCAGACGGGCGCTCCAGCGCGAGACGATGCTTGCGCTACAAGATGCTGTCCAGGCGATGGCTCGTTTTGCCGGACAGGCAATGCACTTCGATCACATGCAGGCTCGACAGGGGAAATACACTCAACTGCCCGACGCCCTGAGTAACGACATGTTTGTCAACCAAGTCGAGGTCCGTCGTCTCGCGAGCAGGATCCTCGATTCTGATGTTCGTGATGCCGTCGACGGATTGATTGAACTGACAGTACGCCTGACAACGTCACCGAAGGATTTGGAGGGGCTGGTCGGGGATCGCCTGGAAAATGGTGCCTTTGCAAAGTTGGCAAACCTCAACGACGAATACGCCGCAGTGTCAAGGATCCTTGGGGAAGCAGTCCGGCGAGAGATCGCATGGCAGCCGGCAGAGCTAGTGCGGTGAGGCTCAGGTTCCGCGGTTGCACTCTGATCAAGCGCGACAGGGTGCCAGGGCAAGAACGCCGTTGAGGGCGTCCGCTTTCCATGTTTTTACAGCCTTAGAGTTGCGACCGGCCATTATGAGCCGGCACGCAGGGTACTTCGGGGATGTCCCTACGCCAATGAACACGACGAGTCAACGCGACCGTGCTGGCGATTGGAGCTTTGTCGCAGGACGAGCCGACCGGTCGGATGCTGAGCCTTAGGGGGCAGTGTGTGGATGCAAACGTTCAACTTCTTGCAGGATCCCTTCGATATCGTCAGCATCGTCAACGAAAGATACGGTCCCGAAGACTTTGCCTATGCGGTTGAAAGAAAATTCCATACGGACGGCTCGCGAGCGGTCCGTGACCAGGTGCCGCGAGTGCATCTCTCGTCCCTTGTGAAGCTGAACGGACAGCGACGGGTTGATTAGGGCGATGTCCTGACGGAGGAAATCCTGGACCCCCTCACGGATTTTGCCGTGCACGAAGGTTACCGAGCTGACGTTCTCAAGTGCGGGTTTCAGGAGAGCAGCGACGTTCCCTGCGTAAATCTCAGGGTCCGCACCTCCAGCATCGAGCACGTAGGGGTCGATGACATGGAGGTGGTTTGCCGGGAGGATTCGCTTCAGCTCGGACCAAAATTTGGATAGCACGTCGAACAGCGGCAAGTCGGTTGGAAAAGCGCTCTCCTGGATGTACTCCAAGGTAGAGGTCGCTTCCATTCGATCATCGTCGTCTGCGCTCACTTCAGACCCTCCCCATGGCGACCGCGGGACCCAGGTCCGCGGTCGCAGCGATGCCCGAATCGCACACGCACTCATCCGGGCAGAAAAAAACCCGGCCCAACGAGGGACCGGGTGAGTTATACAACTAGCTTATTGCATACTGTAAGACACTGCAACTCGCGCGTGGAGTACAGGGGCATGTGCTGCGATCTACCAGCTGGTCTACCAACCAACCGGGCGAGTGATGGTTCCGACTGTAGGAGGCAACTGGTTGGACGTGAAGTGAGTGGACGCTACCTGCCAGTTCCAGTGATCCGACGTAGGTATGTCCAACTTCGGAATCTGGAGCGCGCCGGCGGTAAAGCCCGTACTGGGGTTGACTACTGCTGTGGGCATGAGGGTTCGAACATGTTCAACGGGGAAGCGGAGGTCGCTGTCGTTCGAGATGATCATGACCGCGTCGACCTGTGCGGTGAGGGCGTCGATGAGCAGGTGCGATGCGACGTTGACGTCACTGCCTTTTTCCTCAGTGTGGAGGTAGGACACCAGGAAGTTGGCGTTCGGCACGTCAACGCCTGCCGCGTCCTTGACCATAATCGGCCACGCCGAGCTGACGAGTTGAGGTTTGTTGTTTTTGCCCCGCACTGCCAGCGGGGCGGATTTGACCTTCTGCTGGTAGTAGCCGCGCTCGACCTTGTCCGCTGAGCCACTACCGAGCAGGGCTTTGATGTATGCGTCCTGGTGCTGAGATCCGGTTGGATCAGACGCGGCGCTGATGGGGGCGGTGCAGTACACCAAGCGGTCGATGGTCGCGTTGCCCCAGATGGCTGCACCATTCCAGCCCTGCGCAGTGGCCCTGTGCAGGTAGGTGTTGATGACGGCCTCCGAGAACGCCCGTACGTCGAGCCACCTCCACCCCTGGGTAGACGCGCCACAGTGCCCCTTGCCCCCGTAGTACAGGTTGAACGCATCCACGTACACCCCAACTCGCATGCCAACACCCTTCACCTGAGAAGACCTTCAGGCACACCTTGCATGCCGTCCTCCTACTGTAGGGCTTGCGCCTGTAATTACGCAAGCGCATACTGTCTTACACGTACACAGCGGTTGTTCATTGAAGAGGTGCAGGAATGGCTACAGTCACTATTCGGTTGGATGAGAATCTTCGGGATCGTATTTCTGACGAAGCGGAAAGCAAAGGGCTTACTGTCAGCACTTATATCCGCAACGCATTAGAGAACCATCTGATGTTCGCTCAAACGGAGGAGCTTGAGAGTCCTCGCCCTCCTGACACCGACGACATTGATCTCTCGCCCTTCCAGCGCAGGGTTTTGGTGCACCTACACCGGGCGGTGATGGCTGCTCAAGGGAACCTCTCCGCGGAGTACTACGACGTTGAGGAGGAGGTGCGGCAGATTCAGATCCTCGAGCACGGGTTCGAAGGCGACTACTCCGATGAGTTTGCCGGCATCAACCCGCCGATGTCCCGCGCCCAGTGTGAGTTGGTATGGGACATCCTCGACATGTTCCGCATCATCAACGCAAGCGTCGATGCCCTCGGCACCGAGGAAGAGAATGGATGGAGCAAGCTCGGTATCAATCAGCGGTATGGATCCTTCCGCGGATTCGACGCCAACCACGCAGTAGAGCATCGGTTGCTTAGTTACACGAGATTCCTGGTCAAAAACGGCCGATGGGAAGAGCAGGCACACTTCATGAACAGCCGGGAGAGGGGAAACTCTCACAGACAGATGATTCCCACCTACCGGTCGATGCTCAGTGTCTTCAAGCCGATCTGGAGTCAAACCGTGAAGAGCGGGACTCGGTGGCACCTCACGGAAGACAACCTCCGAACAGTTTTCATGGAGGTCCCAGGAGCAGGCCCTGATGATGACGATGACTAAGCACAGTCTCCCTTGGGGTCACTAGAACAACTACCACTAAAGCTGGCCATTTCATCAGGAGCGGACCACGTTCATCATGTTCCAATCACTCACCGCGGGTATCGGGTCGGTTGATGTCCGACATCATAGCCAGCGTCGCGGAGATGGAACGCGAGCGGATCCGGGAGCGTACGAAGGCCGGTCTCGCTGTCGCTACAGGGAAGGGTGGCCGCCCGCCGCGCCTCCAGCCTCACGTCGTCGTGGAAGCGCGACGACGTGAGGCTGGAGGAGAAGTGGACTGTTGAAGCCATCGCGAAGAGGGTCAAGGTTCACCGCTCCACCATCATTCGTGCACTGCGCACCGATGGACTCGCCGGCACCGGATACAAGGGACAACGAAGTGGTGATTAGAGGACTGAGGCTGGCGTCTGTGAACCCTTCCCGGTGAGTGGTCGGGCGCTGGGTACGGTGGGGGCAGTATTCCACCGGCACCAGGGGGACCGACGATGGCGCGATCGCGCAAGCGCAACCAGATTGATGGACAAGCAACTCTCGACCTAGACGCATTTCTTTTCGCACCACCAGAGGAGGTTCTCGATGAACAAGTACGGCAAGTTCGCGCAGGAGACGTGGAGGATGACCGCTCCGTCGCAGTACGCCCTGATCCCGGACCCGGACGAGTGGTTCCGGAAGCTGGGGGAGGAAGCGATGAACCAGGTAGGGGAGCTGCAGTACCAGATCGCGGGACCGGATCCGGAGGGCGAGACGTACCTGGAGAAGGTGGGCCGGCTGAACGCCTCGAGGACGCAGGCCGAGGAGATCGTGCGGACGGAGATGTTGACGCCGGACGTGATGGAGACGGAGGGCGACGACTCGGACGAGGACCTGCCGGAGTCGACCAGATTGATGCACGAGATTCTGCAGTCCTTCAACCACGGGTATCAGGAGGACTTGGAGACGCTGAGGTCCGAGGAGTTGGACCAGAACAGCCAGCGCCCGTAGTACCAGCTGCACTCGAGGGCCGCTTCGTTCCTGCGCGGCAGGATGATCTTGCCCCGTCGGGTGCCCGTGCGCGATTCCAGGCCAACGTCGCTGTGCTGCGCGTCCTGCGCGAGCTGCAGGACCAGGATCGGGCAGCCACGGTGCAGGAGCGTGCCGTGCTGGCCCGGTGGGGGAGCTGGGGTGCCACAGGTGTGGCTGAGGTGTTCGATGAGACCCGGACGGAGTACGAAGCTGACCGCGCCGAGCTGCGCGAGCTGCTGAGCGAGAGCGAGTACCGGGCTGCGAACCGAACCGTCATTAACGCCCACTACACCGACCCCGCCCTCGCCACGGAACTCTGGCAGACCCTGAACACTCTGGGCTTCACCGGCGGCCGCGTGCTCGAACCGGGATCAGGTGCGGGCACCTTCATCGGCCTCGCGCCCGAAACCGTGACCATGACCGGTGTGGAGCTGGACCCGATCACCGCGGGAATCTCTCAGGCCCTCTACCCGGACGCCGACATTCGCGCCGAGTCCTTCGCTGACACGCGCCTGCCGACTGGATACTTCGACGCTGCCGTCGGCAACGTCCCGTTCGCCAAGACCAGACTGCACGACCCGCGGCACAACGCGGGCAACCACTCGATGCACAACCACTTCATCATCAAGTCACTCGACCTCACCCGGCCCGGTGGTGTCGTCGGCGTCATCTCGTCCGCGTTCACGATGGACGCCCAAAACCCGGCAGCCCGCCGCGAAATCTACGAGACGGCCGACCTGCTCGGGGCGGTTCGCTTGCCGAGCGGTGCGCACCGTCGCGCCGCCGGCACCGACGCCCTCACTGACGTCCTGATCTTCCGCAAGCGGCTCCCGGGTGAAGAACCGATGAGCCCGCAGTGGCTGGAGTCACGCGTCTTGTCCGTAGGTGACAGCCAGGATGCCGCGCAGGACGTAATGCTCGACGCGAGCCAGGACGTGGCCCGGATGAACGCCTACTTCATCGAGAACCCGCAGCGGGTACTGGGTGAGCCCATGGTGGGCAACGGCATGTACGGGTCAGCCACCCTCACTGTGCGCAACGAGGATCTGTCCGCCGTACCGGAGCAGCTGCACGACCAGTTGCAGGATCTTGCCCTCACCGCCGTCGACGCCGGCAGGGGAGTGGCAGAACGTGAGCCAGGGCAGATCATCGAGTCCGTCGCCATCGTCCCAGCAGGCAAGCAGCTCCAGGCCGGACACATCATTTCCGAACCGGACGGCACCTTCCGCCAGGTCGACACCGATGGATCAATCGCCCCGTTGAAGGTCCCCGCAACCCAGGCGCGCGAACTGCGGTCCCTGCTCCGGCTCCGCGACCTCGCCCGCTCCGTGCTCACGCTCGAGGCGAGCAACGTGGAGGACACCCCGGAGCTCGCCGCCGAACGCGCCAACCTGCGCGATTCCTACCGCACCTACGTGGATTCCTTCGGCCCGATCAACCGATTCACCGAACGTCGCACCGGCAAGGTCAACGACGCCGGCGCGGACATCATGGCCAGGGTGACGCCGAAGGCAGTGGCGCTGCTGCGCATCGACCCCTTCGGGCCGATCGTCCCTGCTCTGGAGCGGTTCAACGAGGCCAGTCAGAAGGCGACCCCGGCAGCGCTGCAGAACGAACGCCAGGTCCAGCCGCGCCAACCCATCCGAGGCGTCGACACCCCGGCTGAGGCCCTTGCGGTTACTCTGGATGCCCGAGGCGACGTCGACCTCACCGAGATAGCCAACCTGCTCGGCGTCGACCCAGCAGCGGCCAGGGACGCACTGGGGGAGCTGGTCTACGACATCCCCGGCGAACCCGGCGTCATGGAAACCCGGGCCGAGTACCTCAGCGGCAACATTCGGGAGAAGCTCGACGTCGCCACGGTCGCCGCGGCCGAGGACGAACGGTTCCTGCGCAACGTCGAGGACCTGAAAGCGGCCATGCCGCTGCCGTTGGGCGCGGATGAAATTGAAGCCCGCATCGGCTCCATCTGGATCTCGGCCGACGTCCATCAGGAGTTCCTGCAGACCATCACCCGCGACCCGCGGGCACGCGTCGACCGGGTGACCGGCGCGAACTGGGACGTTCAGGCAAACAGGCACAGCTTCCTGGCCCGCAACGACTGGGGGACCGAGCGGATGCCGGCGGGCGAAATCTTCAAGTGCCTACTCGAACAGAAACGCGTGCAGGTCACTGACCCGGACCCCGATCCCGAGAGCCAGCGACGCATCCTCAACCCTGTCGAGACAGCATCGGCTCAGGAGAAGGCCCAGTTGATGCAGGACCGTTTCGGGGAGTGGGTGTGGGAGGACGCAGACCGCGCCATCGCCCTCACCGACGAATACAACCGTAGGTTCAACTCGCTTGTGCTGCGCGACTACACCGTCGAAGGTGAACGCCTGACCCTGCCCGGGCTCAAGAAGGACTGGACTCCCAAACCCCACCAGCGTGCCGCCGTGGCGCGCATGATTTCCGAGCCGTCGGTGGGACTCTTCCACGAGGTCGGAGCAGGCAAGACCGCTGAGATGGTCATGGGTTCAATGGAGCTGCGGCGACTCGGCATGGCGCGCAAGCCCGCGATCGTCGTACCTAACCACATGCTCGACCAGTTCGCCCGCGAATGGCTGCAGATCTACCCCCAGGCGCAGATCCTCGCCGCGTCGTCCGCCGACCTCGCCGGCGACAAGCGCCGACAGTTTGTGGCGCGTGCGGCCGCGAATGACTGGGACGCAGTGATCATGACCCGCACCGCGTTCGAGCGCATCCCGCTCTCTGCCGAGTCCGAGTCCGAGTACCTCACCCGTGAGGTTGACCGGAAGCGCCAGGAGATTCTGGCGGCGAAGGAACGAGCCCTCGCAAGCGGCAACAAGGCTATGAGCGTCAAGAAGCTGGAGTCACGCCTGCAGGCCGATGAGGAGAAGATTAAACGGCTCCGCGAGACCCCCGCCGACCCGGGCATCACGTTCGAGCAGACAGGCATCGACTATCTGGTCGTGGACGAGCTGCACGACTTCAAGAACCTCTCGACCGCCTCCAACATTCAGGACGCGGCAATCGACGGGTCCAAGCGTGCATCGGACCTCCACGCGAAGGTCGAGTACCTGCGCAGCGTGCACGGTGATCGGGTGATCACCGGCGCTACGGCGACGCCGATCGCCAACAGTGTCACCGAGATGTATGTGATGCAGCGCTACCTGCGTCCTGACCTGTTGGAGAAGGCCGGCATCAACGACTTCGACACGTGGGCTGCGACCTTCGGTCAGGTCGTCACCGAGATGGAGATGACCGTCGCCGGCGGTGACAGCTTCAAGATGAAGGAACGGTTCTCGAAGTTCCAGAACGTGCCCGAGCTGCTGAAGATGTTCCACACCTTCGCGGACGTGAAGACCGCCGAGGACCTGCAGCTGCCCGTACCCGACATCGAGGAACGTGAGGACGGCAGGCGCCTGCCCCGCATGGTCACCGTTGAGCCGTCCATCGAGCTCGAGGCGTACATCGCGGACATCGCAGACCGCGCCGAGAAGATCCAGGCACGTCTGGTCGACCCGACCGAGGACAACATGCTGAAGATTTCCAGCGACGGACGCAAAGCCGCCCTCGACATGCGCCTGGTCGACCCGGAACTCGACGCCCTCGTCGGAGCCACGAAGATCAGTGCGACCGCGGACCTCGTGGCCAAGGTGTACGAGGAGACCAAGGACCGCGTCTACATCGACCCGGAAACGAAAGATACGCACCCGACACCGGGCGCCCTGCAGATCGTGTTCTGCGACCTCGGCACTCCCTCGGACAAGTGGAACGTCTACGGGCAGCTGCGTGAGGACCTGGTGCAGCGAGGCGTGCCCGAGCACAAGGTGCGCTTCGCGCATGAGGCGAAGAACGACGCCGAGAAAGGCCGGCTCTTCGAGGCCTGCCGAACCGGCGACGTCGCCGTGCTCATCGGATCGACACAGAAGATGGGTACGGGTACGAACATGCAGGCCCGCGCCGTGCACCTGGTCGACCTCGACGCACCATGGCGGCCGGCCGACGTCTCCCAGCGTCATGGCCGCATCATCCGCCAAGGCAATCAGAACCCCGAGGTCAGCATCTCGCAGGTAGTCACCAAGGGATCGTTCGACACCTTCATGTGGCAGACGCTGGAGCGCAAGAGCAAGTTTATCGACCAGATCATGCGCGGCCGACTCGATGTCCGCGAGATCGAGGACGTAGGTGACAACACTCTGTCCTTCGCGGAGGTCAAAGCCATCTCCAGCGGTAACCCGCTCATCTTGGAGAAGTCCAAAGCCGATCAGGAACTTACCCGCCTGCAGCGCCTTGAGCGCGGCTGGCACCGCAACCAGGCAGCGCTCAGCCGGCGCAAGGACAGCGCAATTGTCCGAGGCAAAGCACTCGTCGCGGAACTGCCTGCACTGAAGGAAGCAGCTGCGCGTACAACGCCCGACGTCGGCGGTGATGCCTTCCGCATGACTATCAACGGTAGGACCGTCGATAAGCGCACGGACGCAGTGGAGGCGCTGCGCACGTGGGCGGACAGGAACGCAGCAGGACGACCCCCTATTCAGGGGTCGAAGGATCTTGGTGTGATGGCCTCGATCGGCGGTCATGACATCAGGTTCGTCCAGGGCCAGGCGAACATGGTTGAGATGGGTGCGTCCCGCGTCGAGTTGCAGATTGAGGGTGCGCCGGGCGTCGCGGTGGACCTCAAGCGCAATGATGCTCTCTTCCCGACTGTGGGTGTGATCCAGCGCCTCGAAAACCAGGTCACGCGACTGCCTGATGAGGTGGTGAAGCGTGAGCGTCAGCTGGAGGAAGCGCGCCAAGAGTACCGGGACGCAGCGAACGCCCTAAAGCAGCCGTTTAAGCACACAGATGCCCTCGAGAAGGCCAAGTGGGAGGTGGAGCGAATCAGCCGTGAGATGCGTGGAGAAGACGCCGCGCAAACGACGCTCACTCCCGAACTGGAGGAATTGAAGCGGCATATGCGGCGGGCGTTCCCCAACCCACCGAAGCCCGGCCAAGCTCCTGATGAACCCTCACGAAAGCACCGCGACAACGGCGCATCAGGACCGAGATTGAACCGCGACAGTGGGATGGAACGCTAGGTAGTGCTCAGCGAAGGGGCGGGTCCTACCAATGGTAGGACCCGCCCCTCATGCGTTTCTGTGCACACGTTGATCTTGGGGGTCGCGAGCTGACGTCCGGCCCGATCCAATCGTTCAACTTTCGGTCGAAGCTGCATGGCGAGCCCGCCATCCCCGGATCTTGGCTTCCAACCGTGATTGGCGGCGCTCCTGTTCGAAGTGGCCGTCATAGCTCAGCACCGACAGTGCGTTTCCATCCATGAGCCGTCCGAGCTTCTTGTCGATCTCGCGAGTCGCTTTCGCGAGGTCGTGCATCCCTCGGATTTCCAGCCACAACCGGCTCTCGAAGAACTCCCAACTCAATGTCGTCTTGAACTCGAGACGCTTCTCGCCAATACCTGCATAGGTCACCGTCGCGGCGTGTTCGCTGGGGAGACCTGAGTCATGACGAGCGTTTCCTGAGTCCCAGAACGTTCGCCATTCCTGGCCGGGTGCGAGGACATGGATGGTCTCAGGAATCTTGACTTGCTCGAGCTTGTCGCCTGCATGCGCTGCCCGCTCCGGATGGGGATCGATCGATACCTTCACATCCTGGGCCGCAGTCGTCCCGTAGTTCTTCACCACCAGGTCGATGAACATTCCACCGGCGCGGCTCTCCTCCATTGTCACCACGACGTAGGGCTGGGCTTGCTCGGTCAGAAGCTCACGTTGTAGCTTGCGTGTTTCGTCGGCATCCTTCGCGCCGTTTGTCAGTTGCTTCTGCGCGTTGTCTAACTGTCCCTTCGCGTAGAAGACGGCGACGACGGCAACGACGAACGTCAGTATCGCGGCACAGGCCCTGACCCAAGTCGCGATCGCTGCCGAGGTTGCGGGATCCATTAAAGTGCGCCCCCGGAGGATGTTGCAGGAGAATCCGACGTCGACGAGGAGCGCCGTGCTCGGCGCCTAGCGACTCCGCCGGCCTCGAGCCCGAGCTTCTTCAGTTCGTCTTCACTCCATCCGTCCTTCGTTGCCCGGACGTATGCCTTCTTGTCTTCCCGCTCGGCTTCCGCGAGTTGCTCGCGCAGCTCGTCTACGCGCTTCCGGGCAATCACCAGATCGGTGACCGATTCGATGCGCGAGTCGAGGAGTTTGCGCGCTTGGTCTTTGGTGGTTTCAAGGTCGATGGTAGCCATGTCTTTACCCTAACGTCGTGCTCGGACGTGCGTCACGAGGCACAGCTTTCATCGGCCAGCAGGGTAGTCGTGGAGGTACCCGTTAGCAGGGTTGTTGAACCAGTCTTCGATGTCGCCGGAGTCGTACCGGACCGTGTTTCGCCCTAACGTGAAGTAGGACGGTCCAATGTTCGCTCGGCGCCACTGAGCAAGCTCCTGGCTTGTTACGCCGTACAACTCAGCCACGTCCTTCGGTGCAATCATCGTGCCCACCATGAGTCCCTCTTTCATCTTTGCCCCCGTTCCTTTCGGCAACGCCGTCATCACTTGGACGCGAAGTGAATTGGCAAGGTGGAGAGGTCGGACCGTGGAATACCGGAGCGGAGCGAGGATATGCCGCGAAAGCCGTCCTCGGAGCCTTGCCAAGAGAAGGGCGGACAGTACATTCACAAGCAGAAACGGAACGGCGCAGCCGTGAGGGTCAATCCAGACGCGCAGCGTCTACCGAAAGCTCGAACACCACCCGGAACAGACCGTCACGAAAGAGCGTTCACAACCACCTGCGGAGCAAGCTATGTGTTTATGTGCCATAAACGCGGATTCCGCTGGCGCCTGCGGCTGGGCGGTGACACACTCGGGGTGTGGAGCCTCCGTTGGAGGGGCGCTGCGCTGGGCCTGAGGATTAAGGGCGGGGGAGTCGTGAGCGAAGGAAGCGAGCAGGAGTCCGCTGAGAACACTGCGTCGTCCCCGGGGGAGACGTCAGGACGTACCACGAGGCAGCACGTGTGGTCTTCCCGGCGCAAGCGCATCGAAGGTAAGACCGTGTACGTGCGGGTCTCGATGTCGGAGATGGAGCGTGCGCAGCTGCTGCAGCTCGAGGCTCAGACAGGTCTATCGCCGTCCGCGATCCTCGTCGACGCCTCTCTGGGATCCGGGGACCCGGCTGTGCTCACGGTGAAGAAGCAGGAGGTTGTAACTCTGCTCGAAATTCGTCGCTTGATCGCGACGGCAGCCAACAACATGAACCAGATCGCTCGCCATGCGAACGCAACCGGTGAGGTCAAGGAGTACGCTGCTGCAGCGATGCAGGAGACCCGCCAGCTGATGCGCCAGATCGAAGCGAAGATGTACGAGCTGAAGCCATGATCCCGAACATCACCAAGGGCTCCCGCACTGTCGGTCTGATGAAGTACCTGGTCGGCCCGGGGAAGAGCAACGAGCACACGGACCCGCACCTTGTGGCCGGCAGCCCGACGATCATGGCCTGGTTCGGAGACGCGCAGCTCAACGACCAGTCGGCGGTTCTCGCGGCACAGGAGATTGACCTCAACAAGCGGGTTAGCGACGTCGAGATGGACCAGCACGTCTGGCACTGCTCACTGTCACTGCGTGCCGACGAGCGTCCTGTCAGTGACCGCGAGTGGGCGGACATGGCAGAGAAGTTCATGGACGACATGGGGTTCACCGAGACGAGCGGGAAGGCCGCGTGCCAGTGGGTCGCCGTGCACCACGGCACGAGCACCGCCGGCAACGACCACATCCATATCGTTGCCTCCCGCGTCCGTCAGGACGGCACGAAGTGGAGTGACTGGTCGGACTTCCCGAAGGCGCAGACAGCCGCCCGGAACCTCGAGAAGCAGTTCGGTCTCATCGAGCTCGGACAGCACTCCGAGAGGGGTCTGAAGCCAGCCGAGCAGCTTGCCGACCGCCAGGTGGGAGGAGCGAAGGAACCAGCCCGTCACCGCCTCGAGCGGACTGTTCGCTCCAGCGCCGTCGCCTCCACCTCCGAGGCTGAGTTCGTGCGCCGGCTACGCCGCCAGGAACTGCTCGTCAGTGCCCGCTTCGCTGACGGCGGCCGTTCTGTTGTCACCGGCTACTCCGTGGCTGAACGGCCACCGGCGGGGATGGACCCGGTGTGGTTCGGCGGCGGGAAACTCGCGAAGGATCTGACCCTTCCGGCGCTGCGTACGGCGTGGGCTGACACCCCGGAAGCGTCGCAGGAAGCAGCCGAGGAATGGTGGGCAGCTAAGCGCCACCAGCGGATCGTGCACCGTGACGCCGCGGACATGACACGAGGTGCCCGGGTGTCGATGATCGGCGGTCACGCCGTCGATGAGGTCGCCGCGCGCAAGCTCGCACTGGATCTCGCGAAGGCCCGTCAGACAATGGCGTCCGTGGCCCCCGGCGATCACCAGACGTGGGCACACGTCGCGCGTGAAGCATCCGGTGTGTTCGGTGCCTGGTCGAAGGCCACCGAGCCCGAGCCGGGACCGCTCGCGCATGCCTCGCGTGTCCTGGCGCGATCCGCACACCGGTCCGGTGTCACCATCAGCGAACCGGTGAACCCACCGCTGAGGATGGCAGGCACAGCCGCCTTCCTGCTCGCCGCATCGACAGCACCGTCACCGGTCGCTCAGGCGATGATCATGCACCAGATGCTGCGCACCATGAGAGCCCTGCACAACATGCAGCAGAGCAACAAAGAGCTGCGCGAGGTGCAGCTGCTGAACGAGACCGTCAGCAAACACCTGAGCCTTGTGGCCGAGCCGTTGCCGGAGATTGTCCAGCCGCGTCTGGCAGCGCCGCAGCCGGCACCCGAGCCGGCGCTCGGTGTACCGCAGAAGGTTGTCCCGGAACTGACCGAAGCCCAGCGTTCACGCATGACCGCACGACGCAATCAGAACGCCCTGAACGCCGGCAAGCACGATCGAGAGATGGGGAGATAGATCATGCACGACAACACACCAGACGGTGCCGACGGGATGTTCCGTCCGCAGCTGCAGTCGGCCATGGCCTTGGCAGGGCGATTGAGCGAGATGCTCGCCCGCCAGCGGGCCGAGCGAAACGAAGAAATGGTCAGGGCCGAGGGTGCCAGACGTCAGCAGCTCGAGGAACGGTTTGAAGCCGAACGGGCAGTGATGCGCACTCAGCTCGGCGCCGTTCACCAACCCCAGTTCTGGGAAGGGGCTAGACCTGAGGACATCGCTGCGCAGTACGCCCTGGCGCAGCAGTGGGAGCCGTTCGACGACATGGCACGGTTGTCCCGTGAGCACATTCACGACGAGATCCGCACCAGGTACAAGCTGACGCCCGAGGAGTACCTTCAGGCCAACGGCTCACCGGAGGTCGAGCAGGCCGGTGAGCAAGTTGATCGAGCAGCACAGCGCGATCACACCGAAGCAGAACAGCAGGCCGCGGCCGTCGTCAGCGGCGACCTGCAAAACGACGTCGACGCCCAGAACGCAACCGCCAACGCGCAGCAGCTGTGGGACTCCGGCGACCGCCGCGCCAAGCTTGCCGACACTCTCATGGAACGAACCGGTGATACCCCGATCGGTCGGGAAGCCGTCGCCGCAGCCCTCGCCACCGACCTCAGCAACGGCACACCACCCTCAGCCGCGGTGAAGGGCCGTGTGATCGCACAGCGACGATCTAAGACGGCCGACATCGGAAAGGCCAAGTCACGGGACTTCGGCCGCGGATAGCGCCCTGCAGAACCGAAGGAAATGGAAGAGGGAGGGACAGCCGGTTTAACTGCTCCCCGGAAGTTGGACTGAGAAATTCGGTGTCGACTCCCGGGGAGCAGTTTTTATGGATGCACTCCCGCAACGCGTTCCCCGTCATGGATCCCTTCCACGTCGTCCGCTTGGCAGGCGATGGGCTCGACCGGTGCCGGCAACGCATCCAACAAGTGACACTCGGGCATCCGGGTCGTGATGGGATCCGCTCTACCGGGCCCGCCGAACACTGCATACCGGCGCCGACCTGCTCACCGAGAAGCAGACCATGCGTCTCTACGCTGTCTTCTGGACCGAGGATCACCTCGAGGTGGAGGCGACGTGGGGGATCTATCAGCGGATCGTCACCGCGTACCGGGAACCCGACAAAAAGAAGGGAAAGGAGCTGATGCGGGCCGTCGTTATATCGGTCACCGCCGGCGTTCCAGCGGCCCTGGTCGAGATCTGCAGGGTCGGCCGGACCCTCAAACAATGTGCCGGTGATGTGCTCGCGTTCTTCCACCGGCCTGGCACCAGCGATGGGCCCACGGAAGCGATCAGTGGACTGCTCGAGCACCTGCGCGGATCAGCCCTCGGGTTCCGGAACCTCACCCATTACATCGCCCGATCGATGCTCGAATCAGGCGGCTTCAGACCCTACTTACACTCTCATTTACGATGGACCCCAATGACCTTTCCCAAATAGTCAATCAGTGATAGAGGGTCAGGACCGTTGGGCGGTAAGCTCGGCACGCACGATGTCTGCGCCCGCCGTTAGTGCGCTTAGCTTTTCGAATGCGACGTTCCGGGGTAGCGGTGCCATACCGCAGTTCGTGCTGGGAATCAGTTTGTCCGGCCCGACGAATGTGAGAGCCGCCCGGAGGGTATCGGCAACTTCCTCAGGGGTTTCGATCGTCTCGCTCGCCACATCAATGGCTCCGAGCATGACTTTCTTGCCACGGATGAGTTCAATGAGATCCATCGGGACATGGGAGTGGTGGCATTCCAGCGAGACGATATCGATGGACGACTGCCGTAGGAGTGGAAACGATTTTTCGTACTGCCGCCACTCTGGCCCGAGGGTCGCCTTCCAATCGTTGTTCGCTTTAATCCCGTAGCCGTAGCAGATGTGCACGGCTGTCTCTGCACGTAGTCCTTCTGCCGCTCTTTCCAGCGTGGCTACTCCCCAGTCCTGTACCTCCTCGTGAAAGACGTTGAATGCGGGTTCATCGAACTGAATGATGTCAACGCCTGCTGCCTCGAGCTCCTTCGCTTCCTCGTTGAGGATCGTCGCGAACTCCCACGCCAGCGCTTGTCGGCTTTTGTAATGGCGGTCGTAGAGTGTGTCGATCATTGTCATCGGTCCGGGGAGCGTCCACTTGATCGGTTGATCGGTCTGTCCGCGCAGGAACGTCGCATCCGCGACGAACACGGGTTTGTCACGGCTTACGGCACCGACGACGCTTGGCACGCTCGCGTCGTATCGATCGCGGATCCGGACGGTCTCGCGCTGCTTGAAGTCGACCCCGGTGAGATGTTCAATGAACGTCGTGACGAAATGCTGACGCGTCTGTTCCCCGTCGCTGATGATGTCGATGCCGTGTCGGTGCTGCTCGTGGACGGCGCTGCGGAGGGCATCCTGCTTACCTTCGACCAGCGCGCCGTCGCGTAACTTCCACGGGGACCACAGAGTCTCTGGCTGCGCGAGCCATGATGGTTTCGGCAAGCTGCCGACGATAGCGGTGGGGAGAAGTGTGTTCATTTTGATGCCTTTCGCCCGTCAGTTGACGGGAGTGAGATGGTCGGTGACCAAATGTTCCAGGACAAGCTTGTGCGGCGTGATGAGGTGTTCCTCCGTGTACTGCCCCTGCACGACTGCAAGCCGGTTGCGTTCGATGCGGTCATAATTGATGTCCGTCCGGGTGAAGTCCTGCGATTCCAGGCTCGGCCGGTAGATACTTCCGGCGGTCGAGTTCGCGTTGTAGATTTCCGGTCGGTAGATCTTCTGGAAACTTTCCATCGTGCTGACGGTGGCGATGAGTTGCAGGTCGGAATAGTCCGTGAGTAGATCGCCGCGGAAATAGAAAGCAAGCGGTGCTACGGCGCCCCGTGGCATGAAGTAGCGGGCTTGCAGTCCCATCTTCTTGAAATAGTCGTCCGTCAGCGAGAAGTCGTCCTGCTCGTACTCGACGCCAAGAACCGGGTGGCGGACATCCGTTCGACGATAGGTCCGGCTCGTCGAGACGCTGATACAGATCACCGGCGACTTCGGGAAGTGTTCTCGGTACGCGGCGGAGTCGAGGAAGCGCTGGAAGAGCACGCCATGCAGCGCACCGAAGTCCTCGGGAACGACGAACTCCGTCGTGCCTTCATTGACCGACGGCAGCCGGATACTGAAGTCGTAGTCGCGGACATACGACGAGAAGTTATTTCCCACGATCCCTGCGTGACGTTCCCCGGAGCGCGGGTCGAGGATGTGAATGTCGAGCATCTCGAGCAGCGGAAAGCGTTGGTGTGCCCCTTGTGCGGAGAACTCGAGCTCGACGGAGACAATGTCGAGCTCGACGACATAATGATCCCGTCGTGCATCACCTCGCTCCGCAAGGTCGTTCAATCGGTGATCAATCATCTCCAGGACGTTACGGAGGTTCTGCTGCCGATTCTCGCCCCGGGCGAGATTAGCGAAATTCGTGGTGGCCCTCGACGTGGTCGACGGCACGTAGTGCTCATCGAAACGGGTCGTGGAAATGCTGAAGGTGATCTTATGCGCCATGCGCGGTTACTCCAATAGTTCCGGGATCGTGGTGCCAAGCTCCTTCTGGCGTTGGAGGAGGTCCACCACGGCAGTGGTGAGCAGTCCTTCGAATTCCGGTGTCCGTTCCAGGGTGAACCCGTCCTCGGCAAAGGTGCGGGCGGCGTTGGCGGCGATCAGTTCCGGTGTGCGCGGCAGCGAGCCGGCGAGGCTGGTGGAGATGCGATCGAGTGTCATGATGCTGTCCTTTCCATCGGTCCTGCCATTAGCACCTTTCCGGACAGGGAATCCGGGGGAAGCTGCAGCGTCATGGAGGCAGGTCTCTCAGCTGCTCTGGATGGTGTGGCTTAGGGCTCTAAATCCACCGGTGACGTAAGGCACGCCCCCTCCACGACCATCGGCCGAGCACCAGACGGAGGGGCTGCGCACCATCATGAACAGCAATCGGTGCGGCGGGAAAGTCTTACGTCATGTGTCCTAGAAATTCGTTGTATGACGACGGGAGGCTCGTCCGCAGCCCGTGAACTGCCTGTAGTCCGTCGGGGACGTGTCATCGGCATGCATGTTCGCGTCACAGGAAATTACGTGCTTATACTTCCAACAGCTTCATGAACTGTGGCCGCCAAGCTCCGACTTGGTCACATACCAACCCCGCGCTCGGTGGGTGGTTCGGATGACGAAGCGGTCCGCATTCGCCCCTCTTCGGGGTACCTGGTGCGGGCAAGAGCTCCCGAAAGGACGCGGCCCGGTGCCGCCCGCCCATGGCTACTACTTCCCCAAGTGCTGAGTCCCACGCCGAGGTTCCACTGTCGGCAGTGAGCATTCACGACTACGAAGCATTGATGGCTCCACGCGAAGCGTTCGTAGACTTCCTCCTGAGACCCCATGTGGTTCTACATCGCTTGGAGAATGCTGGTCTGCCTGCGCTGGCAGTCTGAGGAATGGCACGCACAAGCGGCCTGCTTCTGGATACCGACGTCATCGTGGAGTTGTGGAGCTCACGCCCTTCAACGGCTGTCGTCGATTTTCTTCAGCGGAGGCGACACTCTCGGATCTTCGTCTCCGCTTTGACGATCGGAGAGCTGCATCTGGTGACCCGGGAGAACCAGCAATACCAGACCATCGGTGCCTGGGTGCAGGAGTTCGTGGACACCTACAGCTCGAACATTCTTCCCGTCGACGTTGATATCGCCGCTGTATGGGGGCCGATGCTGAGCGACGCCGAGGTGTCCGCAGTCGATTCCCTCATTGCCGCGACCGCCATTCATAAGAGCCTTTCCATCGTGTCGGGACATTTGGAGGTCTACCGGAGGTTCGCGGTGTCGGCCATTAATCCCTGGATTCCAGAAGCGCAGTCCACCGCGGATGAGGCCCCACCGCTCCCGCGTTCCCGGACAGGACCGGTGACGCAGCCTGTCTAGACGATTCGACCTCAAGTCCTAACTACTTCTGCCGAAGGAGCATCTTCGATGAGTACCGGTGACGCTGGCTGTACGGCCACCTCCCAGATCCATGCAGGTTATGAACCGCAGGCGCCCTACCGGCCCGTGGCGGTCCCCATCTATCAGACCGCGGCTTACGAATTCCCGGACTACGCGTCGGCCCGGCGCATGTTCGCGTTGAAGGAGCCAGGCTTCACCTACACGCGGACCGGTAATCCGACGGTGGCGGTGCTGGAGCAGCGGATCGCCGCGCTCGACGGCGGCGTGGCCGCGCTGGCCACGGCGACCGGGCAGGCCGCCGTCGCCGTCGCCCTGCTGGCGCTGGTCCGCGGCGGGCAGCACATCGTGGCGTCGTCGAAGCTGTACGGGGGGACGGTGGACCTGCTGACGGACACCTTCGACGATTTCGGGATCGAGGTCAGCTTCGCCGATCCCGCACATCCCGGTGCCTGGCAGGACGCTGTGCTTCCGACGACGCGGGCCTTCCTGACCGAATCCATCGGCAATCCGCTGGCCACGCTGCAGGACCTGCCGGCGATCGCCGCGGTCGCTCATGCCGCCGGGGTGCCGCTGGTGGTGGACAACACGCTGGCGACTCCCGCCCTGTTCCGGCCCCTCGATCACGGGGCCGACATCGTGGTGTATTCGGCCACGAAGTTCCTCGGCGGGCACGGGAGTACCCTCGCGGGCGCCGTGGTCGACGGTGGGCGGTTCGATTTCTCCGCCTACCCGGACCGGTGGCCGCAGCTCACCCGTCCCAAGCGCCGCTACGGCGGGGAGATCCTGTGGGAGCGCCACGGCCACGGCGCGTACCTGGCCCTCGCACGCAGCAAGTACCTGCACGATCTGGGTCCCTCGCTCGCACCGGGCAGTGCCGCGCAGATCCTGCAGGGGCTGGAGACCCTGGACATCCGGGTGGCCCGGCACGCCCAGAACACCCGGGACGTCATCCGGTTCCTGGCGGGCCACCCGGCCGTCGCAGCGGTGCATCACCCCTCCGTTCCGGGCCACCCGCAGGCCGGACTCGCGGCCAGGGACTTTCCGCACGGGGCCGGCAGCGTGTTCTCCTTCGACCTGGCCGCAGAGCCAGGGCAGGTGGGGGACTTCATCGACCGGCTCCGGCTGTTCAAGCTGGTGGCCAACGTGGGGGACACCCGGTCCCTGGTCGCGCACCCCGCTGCGATGACGCACTGCCGGCTCACCCCGGAACAGCGAGCCGCCGCCGGGATCGCAGAAACCACCATCCGGCTCTCCGTGGGTCTGGAAACCGCGGCGGACCTCGTCGCGGACCTGGACCTGGCGCTGGCCCCGCTGGTGGGTGCCGCGGACATCGCGGCTACTTCTCCGGCGGCAGGGGCCCCTGCCGCCTTCGCAGGAAGAGGAGCCTGACATGGCGCAGTACACGGGGTTCAATACGACAGCTGTCCACACCGGGCAGGACCCTGATCCGTTGACCGGTGCGGTGATCCCGCCGATCTACCAGACCTCCACTTTCGTGCAGGACGGGATCAACGTGCTGCGGGCCGGGCACGAGTACAGCCGGGGCTCCAACCCGACCCGCAACGGTTTCGAGGCCCAGCTGGCCGCGCTCGAGCACGGGACGGCGGCCTTCGCCTTCGCCTCCGGGCTGGCGGCCGAGGACGCGCTGCTGCGGGCGCTGCTGCGCCCCGGCGATCACATCGTCCTCGGCGGGGACGGCTACGGCGGCACCAACCGGCTCATCAACGGGCTGCTGGGCCCGTGGGGTGTGGCGAACACGGCCGTGGACATCACCGACCTGGCGGCGGTGGCCGCAGCGGTCCGGCTGGGCTCCACCGCGATGCTGTGGGTGGAGACGCCGTCGAACCCGCTGCTGGGCATCGCGGATCTGGCCGGGTGGGCGGCGCTGGCGCACGATGCCGGGGCTCTGCTCGTGGTGGACAACACGTTCGCCTCGCCCTACCTGCAGCGGCCGTTGGACCTCGGCGCGGACGTGGTGGTGCACTCGACCACCAAGTACATCGGCGGGCATTCGGACGTGCTCGGCGGTGCCGTGGTCGTGGCCGACCGTTCCTTCCGCGGCACCGCGCTGGCCGAGACCATCGGCTATCAGCAGTTCGCCGGCGGCGCGGTCGCCGGGCCGCAGGACTGCTTCCTGGCCGCCCGCGGCCTGAAGACCCTCGGCCTGCGCATGGAGCGGCACACCTCCAATGCCCAGGCTCTCGCCGAATGGCTCCGGGATCAGCCCGGCGTCGCGGAAGTGCTCTACCCCGGCCTGCCCGAGCACCCGGGCCATGCCCTGGCAGCGCGCCAGATGTCGGGCTTCGGTGGGATCGTCTCGCTGCGCTTCAGTGCCGGAGAAGCCGCCGCACGGGCGTTCGCCGAATCGACCCGCCTCTTCGCGCTCTCCGTGAGCCTGGGCGGGGTGGAATCGCTGGTCTGCTACTGCTCGGAGATGACCCACGCCTCGGTCCGCGGGACCCCGCTGGCTGTGCCCACCGACCTGGTCCGGCTGTCCGTCGGGGTCGAGGACCTGGCAGACCTGCAGGAGGACCTGGCCACTGCGCTGGAGAAGACACGTCGGGCGTCCAGGAGAGCCGTGGCTCTCAGCGCTTGACCCTGGTGCAGCAGAACACCGCTGTTCCGGGCCTGCTCACTACCCAATACGACGGTCGATGACCCCGTGTTTCCTCATACGACAGCTCGCTTCCCCGGCTCTTGGATGCGGGCGCAAACGGTGCTTGATTGAATTCAAACGCCACGAAAGGACCCATCATGTCGGACATCTCGGACCTCAGCCCCCAGCGCCTTCGGCAGGTGTTGGGACACTTCGCCACCGGGCTCACGGTGATCACGGCGGCGACGCCCACGGGTCCAGCCGGGTTCACCTGCCAGTCCTTCGCCTCCCTCTCGCTCGACCCGGCGCTGGTCACCTTCAGTCCGGCGCGGTCCTCCACCACCTGGCCTCTGCTCCGTGCAGCGGGACGATTCACCGTGAACATCCTGTCGGCGGAGCACCAGCACCTGGCGGGCCAGTTCGCACGCTCGGGCACGGACAAGTTCGCCGGCGTCGACTACACCGCGTCTCCGCTGGGCAACCCGGTCCTGGAGGACGCGCTCGCCTGGGTGGACTGCGAGCTGCACCAGGAGTACGACGGCGGTGACCACACCATCGTGGTGGGGAGCGTCCGGTCCCTGAGCGCGCGGCTCGACGCCGAACCCCTGCTGTTCTTCAGGGGCGCCTACGTCGGTGTGCAGTCCCCGACAGCAGTGCTGGAGAGGACTGCATGACCATTGCCGGACCCCTTCCCGGCGTCGCACTCGCAGGCCCGGACCTTTCTGGGTTCGGGGCGGAGTTCTGGCAGGCAGCGCACGACTGACGGTGCGTTCTATTGGGAAGCGCGGTCAGCGCGGAGTTTGGCGGCTCATCGTAATTAAGAGTGGAGACGGGGCCTGAAGCCGCCGGATTCGAGCAGCGATCGGGCGATGTAGTTCGTGAGGTTCCTGAAGCCGAGGGCTGATCCGCGCAGGTGCTCGAGACGGCCGTTGATCGCCTCGGTGGGTCCGTTGCTGGTGCCTGGTCGGTCGAAGAACGCAAGGATATCCGTGGCCCGTTGTTTCAGGGTCCGGCCGAGCCGGCGCACCTCGACCAAGGCGGTCGGGACGCCGCTGGTGACAGCGTCGATGACGGCCTCCATCATCTGCTTGCCCGTCTTCTTGTCAGGCTCCCGGTACGCGGCGACAATCCGCTGATAGATACCCCAGGTGGCTTCGACCTCGAGGTGCTCCTCAGCCTTGAACACTGCATCCAGGCGTCTCTGCTGCTTATCGGTCAGCAGACCGGCACCGGTATGCAGTGTCCGCCTGGCCCGGTAGAGCGGGTCACCGGAACGACCACGGTGCCCGGTCGTGGTTTGTTGGACGCGTTGGCGGCACCGGTCCAGCCCGTCCCCAGCTAGGCGCACGACGTGGAAGGGATCCATCACCGGAACAGCGTCCGGGAGCTCCTCGGTGGCCGCGGTCTTGAACCCAGTGAACCCATCCATCGCCACCACCTCCACCCCATCACGCCACGCCTGGGGCCGGTTCGCGAGCCAGGTCTTGAACACCTGTTTGGAGCGGCCCTCGACCATGTCCAACAACCGTGCAGGGCCCGTCTTGGCGCGGATCGGGGTGAGATCAATGATGACGGTCACGAACTTGTCGCCCTTGCGGGTATGCCGCCATACATGCTCGTCCACCCCGATCGCAGTGACCCCCTCGAACCTGCCCGGGTCATCGATCAGCCGGCGCCTACCTTCCGCGAGAACGGCAGTGTTCGCGGTATGCCAGGACACTCCCAGACCGGCTGCGACCCGGGACACCGTGAGGTGATCGACAACAATCGCGAACAGCGCCCACGACAGGCCGCGGCGGGAGATCTTCGCCCGCCACTCGGCCGCTTTCGAGGTGTCTTGCCGCCAGGTCTGGTTGCATTGCGTGCACTGGTAGCGACGTACCCGTACCAACAGCGTTGTGGGTCGGTGCCCGAACGGCTCATGGGCAAGCCGGCGGATGACGGTGTCGCGCACGACGCCTTCACCGCCGCAGGACCGACACCACCGATCGAGTGCAAGGACGCGGCACTCGATGACCGCCCGATCCGGGCTGAGGTGTTGCCCGATGGCTTCCAGGCCTAGCTCGTCGAGTCGGCAGAACGTGGTCAGGTCAGGGCTCGTAAAAGTAGGCTGGGGCATGTCGAGGTCTTTCAGATGGCAAGCGTCAGAACTTCCATCATCGGAAGGCCTCGACCTCTATCCCGCCACCGACGCGCCCACCCCGGTCAGACCTGGCCCACACTCTGGTTTACGAAGAGCCTGGTAAGTGCTGGTTTTCTGTCATCCCCGATCCCTAGAAAAGTTTCAACTCTTTGTGTTATCTGTGCAGCTTCTGCTTTCTCCATCTATGAAGGCTAGCCTTCGGAGCAGAACGGGCATGCGCTACTCGAACAGGGAATCGCCGTGTCGTAGAGTCCGGGTGTCGACTCACAGCTGTTGGGCGTACGAGCAAGGCCGGTCCTCATTCATTACATAGGTGTCCGGCGGCAAACCAAGGCCCAGGGACCGCTATGTCTGCAAGGACGACTTAGGTTGTCTACTGGTTCTCTAATGGCGGCCCGCTATCCTGAAACCCCGAGCGCAGCGCCGCGCCGCGCCCGGTCGCAGGAGACAGGTGCCGTCAATGCCGCAGCTTCCGTCCAGCATCACCCAGAACCAACACAGCCACACCCCGCCGTCCCAGCTCGACCGCATCACAGAGCTGGCCGGTGACCTAGCGGGCCAGTTCGAACTGGTCCCGCTGCTCGAACGCGTCCTCGGGCATGCCGCCGCCCTCCTTGGATGCGAGAGCGGCTCCATCTCGATCGTCCATGAGGCCGAGGGGTACTACCGCAAGGAAGTGGACCAGGGCGTCGGCTGCCGCGAAGGCCAGACCTTCCCGCTGACCGAAGGCCTCACGGGGCAGATCGTAACGACCCGCGGCACCGTGATCCTCGATCGGTATGCGTCCGTGCCGAGGGGGCACATCGACCCGGCCGACCCGCGGTGGGGGAGCGCGGTCATCGGCGTCCCCATCACGTGGGCCGGCAGCATCATCGGTACGTTCGCCATCTTCAGTGACGGACCCGGGCGCGTCTTCAGCCCGGGCGACGCCTCGCTCGTGGAACTGTTCGCCAACCACGCCGCCATCGCCATCATGAACTCCCGGCTCCACCAGGCGGCCGCAGCGAAGGAACGCGAGGCCGCCGTCGCCGGCGAACGCGAACGCGCCGTGCAGGAGGTCCACGAGACCATCGGGCGGTCCCTCGGCTCGCTGCTGCTCCACCTCGACCGAGCAGACAAGGCGACACCCGGTGGCTCGCCCTCCATCCAGCACATCGACGGCGCCCGGGTCCTCGCCCACGAAGCGCTGTTCGAGACCCGTCGCACCGTGCTGGGCCTCGGACCCTCCAGCGTGGCTGGCCGCACCCTTGAGGAGTCCGTCCGCCAGGAACTCGACCGGGTCAACGCGGACCACCCGGTCGACGTGACGCTCCTGGTGACCGGAGACCCCCACGAGTTGGCCCCCGCCGTCGCGCACCAGCTCTTCATGATCATCCAGGAGGCGGTGGCCAACTCGGTGGCGCATGCCGGCGCCACCGCGTGCCGGGTGGGCGTCTTCTACGACTCCGCCGGCATCACGGCCGTCGTCGAGGACAACGGTCGCGGGTTCGAGGCCCCGGAAGCGTCGCATCTCAAAGGCAGCCGGCTCGGGCTGCACGGCATGGCCGCCCGCGCTCACTACCTGCGGGGTGAACTGCACGTGGACTCGACGCCGGGCTGGGGCACGAGCGTCCGCGCCGAGGTGCCCTACTCCTCGAACGGCGACACCTCCCGCGAACGGTGGAAGGTCCTCGTCGCCTGCACGCAGCCACTGATCCGGGCCGGCCTCGTCCGGCTCCTCGAGACGTCCGAGCCGTCGGTGCAGGTCCTCGGGGAGTTCGGGACGCTCGAGGACCTCACGGAGTCTGTGTCCCTCCTGCAGCCGGACATGATCGTCCTCGACGAGCACCTGCTCGCCCTGTATGCCCAAGCCCGGGCGGCGGACGCGGACACCGTCGAGCGGCCGGTGGTCGCCGTCGTCGACCATTTCGCGGACGAACTGCTGGCGGCTGCCGCGTCGTCGGGCGTGCGGGGCTTTCTCTCGTTGTCCTCGACACCCGCGGAGGTGGCGCGCGTCGTCGTCGCTGCGGCCCGCGGTGATGCCCTGCTGGACGGGGCGATGTTCACGCGCCTCACGGAGAGTCGCGCGGCGGACGCAGGCGAGGCGATATCACTGACGGCCCGCGAACTCGAGGTACGGGACCTCCTGGCCGAAGGGCTGGCGGACAAGCAGATCGCCACGCGGCTCACCATCTCGGTGAAGACGGTCGAGAAGCACGTGAGCGCCATGCTGCGGAAGACCGGGGCACGTAACCGCACCATGCTGGTGGGCCTGCAGCACCAGGGTCAGGCAATCGCGAACTCCAGATAGGCGGCGACGCCGGCAGAGGCCTGCGTACCGAGGCGTCACCAGAACGCTCGCCAGGTATGCGGATCCGAGGATCGTTATCAAGACCCAGCGGCGGTGGCGTCGAGGATGAATCGGGCTGTCTTTTGCGGCTGGTCCCAGTGCGGGAAGTGCCCGCAGTCCTCGAAGACGTGCAGGGTGGCGTCCGGATAGAGGGACATGGCGACGGCGGCCTCACTGAGCGGGGTGACCCTGTCCGACCGGCCCCAGCCGAACGCCAGCGTGCCCTTGATCGTCCCCTGTGGTGCGCCTGCCTGCCGTGGTCCGTGTGCGAGCGACTTCCGCGCTGCGTCGAGACTGGGCGAGGTGGCGAAGCCGCGGAGCTCCGTCAGGACGAGGTCCGGGTCGAGCTTCCAGGGGGCCGCGGAGAACTGGGCGAGCAGCGCCGTCCGGCCCGCTGCCTGCTGGACGAGTGAGGGCAGGACGGGCTGGAGGCGCCGTACCAGCGCGATGGACGCGGTGATGCTGCCGTTGAAGATGCGCACCTGGGTGTCGTTCCAGAATCCTCCGGGATCGAGGGCGACCGCGTTGCCGGCGTGGCCCCGCCGCGCCAGCTCGACCACGATCCGCGCACCCATCGAGCTTCCGACGACATCCGCGTCGCGCAGGTTCTCCTGCTCGAGGAACTGCCCGACGGCGTCCGTGAGGGTCGCAATGGTCACCTCACCCGCGAGCGGCTCGCTGCCGCCGAATCCGGGGAGGTCGATGGCGATGACCTCGCGCTGATCCAGCAGCAGGGGGAGGACGGGGTCCCAGGTGCGGACGCTCGAGCCGAGCCCATGCACGAGGACGAGTGGCTTTCCGGTGCCGGTCCGTTCGGTGTTCAACATGTGAGGGCCTTCCGTAGGCAGCGCGAGGCCCCAGTCTATGCGGGCACAGATCGCTCCAGCCGATGCCCGCAGGACGAGGGGATTCTTCTGTGAGAATGGGCGCATGAGCCAGACAGAGATCCGCCATCACCAGGAATCCGTCACCATCCAGGCGTCGGCGGACAGCATCTACGACCTGGTCTCCGACATCACCCGCACCGGCGAATGGAGTCCGGTGTGTACGCGGTGCTGGTGGGAGGACGACGTCAGTGCAGGCCAGGTCGGTGCCTGGTTCACAGGGCACAACGAGCTTCCGCACCGCACCTGGGAGACCCGGTCGCAGGTCGTGGCCGCAGAGCGTGGCCGTGAGTTCGCCTGGGTCGTCGGCGGTGACAGGGTGCGCTGGGGCTACACGCTGACGCCGGCCGACACCGGAACCACTCTGACCGAATCCTGGGATTTCCTGCCCGGCGGCATCGCCATGTTCGAGGAGAAGTTCGGGGATGATGCGCCCGCGCAGATCGCCGACCGGACCCGCCTCGCGCACGACGGCATCCCGAAGACCCTCGCCGCCATCAAGCGGATTGCCGAGTCCAGCACGTCATGTGGGGATGACCGGTTCTAGCGCGCTGACCCTGCTGTGCCGGCCTCAGTAGGCGGCCGCCCGGTATCCTGAAGGTCCGTGCGCAGTGTCGCGCCGGGTTGCCGGAGACAGGTGCCGTACATGCCGCAGCTTCCCACGCCGAACCAGACCCGCCCGAGTGAGACTCCGCTCTCCGAGTTGGATCGCATCACCGAACTCGCCGGAGACCTCGCCGGACAGTTCGAGTTGGTCCCGCTCCTCGAGCGCGTCCTCGGGCACGCCGTCGCGCTCCTCGACTGCGAGAGCGGCTCCATCTCGATCGTCCACGAGACCGAGGGGTACTACCGCAAGGAAGTGGACCAGGGCGTCGGCTGCCACGAAGGCCAGACGTTCCCGCTGAGCGAAGGCCTCACCGGAGAGATCGTGAAGCAGCGAGGCACCGTGATCCTCGACCGTTACGCCTCCGTGCCCACCGGCCACATCCACCCGAGTGACCCGCGCTGGGGGAGCGCCGTCATCGGCGTTCCGATCGCCTGGGACGGAGCCATCATCGGCACGTTCGCCATCTTCAGTGACGGACCGGGGCGGGCCTTCACCGCCGCCGACGCCTCCCTCGTGGAACTCTTCGCCACCCATGCCGCCATCGCCATCATGAACTCCCGGCTCCACCAGGCCGCGGCCGCGAAGGAGCGCGAAGCGGCCGTGGCCGGGGAACGCGAACGGGCGGTGCGCGACGTCCACGAGACCATCGGCCGCTCCCTCGGCTCCGTCCTGCTCCATCTCGACCGTGCGGCAAAGCCACTCCTGGTAGTTCGCCGTCGACCCAGCACATCGACGCCGCCCGGGTCCTCGCCCACGAAGCCCTCTTCGAGACCCGCCGCACGGTCCTCGGGCTCGGCCCCTCGAACCTCGTGGGCAGCACCCTCGAGGAGGCCATCCGCAGGGAACTGGACCGTGTGGAAGCGGTTCATCCTCTCGACGCCACCCTCTCGGTAGTTGGGGAACCGCACGAGCTCGCGCCCGAGGTGGCCCACCAGGTGCTCATGATCATGCAGGAGGCCGTGGGGAACGTTCTTGTGCACGCCCATGCCAGTACCTGCCGTGTGGGCCTGTTCTACAACGCCACCGGGATCACCGCCGTCATCGAGGACAACGGGCGCGGGTTCGACGCCGCGAAACGCGGGCCGGAAGGCCCGTCGTCGTCGGCACGCCTGGGACTCCATGGAATGGCGGCCCGCGCGCACTTCCTGCGCGGGGACCTCTCCGTCAACTCGACGCCGGGCTGGGGGACGATCATCCGTGCTGAAGTTCCCTACTCCGCGAACGGGGAGGTCTCCCGTGAGCGGTGGAAGGTGCTCGTCGCCGGTGTCCAGCCCATGGTCCGTGCGGGGCTGGTGCGCCTGCTCGAGACGTCCGAACCGTCAGTGCAGGTGATGGGGGAGCTGGGCAGCCTCGAGGACCTGGTGGAATCCACCTCGCTGCTGCAGCCGGACATGCTGGTGCTGGACTGGGTACTCCTCGAGCAGTACACCGCGGTGCAGCAGGCGGGGCAGACGGAAGATCCTGTTGACAGGCCGTTGGTGGCTGTCGTTGATCACCCGAGCCTCGAGCAGCTGCGCCTGGCGGCGGCGTCGGGTGTGCGGGGGTTCCTCTCGCTCGCCTCGAGCCCCGCCGAAGTGGCGCGCGTGGTGGTCGCGGCTGCCCGAGGAGATGCCCTTCTTGACGGCGCCGTCTTCACCCGCTTCACCGAAGCGCACGGGCATGCGGCCACGGACGAGGACCAGCCCGCCCGCCTCACGGCCCGCGAGCTCGAGGTGCGTGACCTGCTGGGACAGAGCCTGGCCGACAAGCAGATCGCCACCCGGCTTGCCATCTCGGTGAAGACCGTCGAGAAGCATGTGGGCGCGATGCTGCGGAAGACCGGTGCCCGGAACCGCACCATGCTGGCCGGACTGCAGCGCCAGGACCGGTAGGCCGCATCGACGAGCTGTGGCCGGCAAGGGTGTTCGTGTCCGCTCGGCGGTCCCGGTGGTGACGCAGGCATGAAGCTGTCGCACCGTGGGGGTTTCCCCTTACTGCCGGGGTGGGTAAACCCTCATTTCGGGAGTGCTGCGTTTCTGATCTAGTGGCACGGAGATCAGATTCAGCACCTCATCAGCACAGCGGAGGGAACACAGATGGCTCGCATCGGAATTCTGACGAGCGGAGGGGACTGCCCCGGACTGAACGACGTCATCCGTTCCTGCGTCCTGCGTGGAACACGCGTCTACGGCGACGAGTTCGTGGGCTTCCGGGACGGCTGGCGTGGTCTTGTGGAAGGCAGCACCTTGGAGCTGGACTGGCTGAGTGTGCGGGGCATCGGAGGCCTGGGCGGGACCATCCTGGGAACGTCGCGGACCAACCCGCTCGAAGACGACGGTCTCGAGCGAATCAAGGGGAATCTTCGCACCCTCGGTGTGGATGCCCTCATCGTCATCGGCGGAGAAGGGACGTTGACCGCAGCCAATATCCTGAGCAGCAGCGGCATCCCCATCGTCGGAGTACCGAAGACCGTGGACAACGACCTCTCGGCCACCGACTTCTCCTTCGGCTTCCACACCGCGGTGGAGATCGCCACCGAGGCGATCGACAGGCTCAAGACCACCGGGCAGTCACATCACCGCTGCATGATCGCCGAGGTCATGGGGCGGCATGTCGGGTGGATCGCGCTCCATGCCGGGATGGCCACCAGTTCCCACGCGATCCTCATTCCCGAGCAGAAAGCCAGCCTCGACGAGATCTGCGCCTGGGTTGAAGGTCCGTTCCGCCGTGGCAGGACACCCCTGGTGGTGGTGGCCGAGGGGTTCATCGCCGAGGGAATGTCCGAACCGCATGCGGACCGCGGGCTGGACGCCTTCAACCGCCCGCGGCTGGGTGGCATCGGCGAACGCCTGGCCCCCCTGATCGAAGAGCGGACAGGTATCGAAACCCGGTCCACCACCCTCGGCCACATCCAACGCGGCGGCGCGCCGAGCGCCTCCGACCGGGTTCTGGCAACCCGGCTGGGGCTGGCCGCCGTCGACGCCGTTCACGATGAGGCATGGGGTCAGATGGTGGCCACGCGCGCGGACAGCATCACCCGCGTCAGCCTGGCGGAATCAGTCGGGAAGCTCAAGACGGTCCCACAGGAGCGGTATGACGAAGCCACCTACCTCTTCGGATGAAACAGGTAGATGAGTTCTCGAAGAGGCGGTGGACGCTGATCGATTGAGCCGGGCACGGCCTGAAGGACAGTCCCGAAAGGGACGGACTCCCTCGGCCGCGCCCGGATTCCTGCCTGCGCGCCTGGAGCACGCCTGCAGCTCTCAGAACGCGGCAGCGCCCGCCTCGGCGACTTCCTGGTCCTGCTCGATGGTGCCGGTGGAGACACCGATGGCACCCATGATGCTGCCGTTCCTCACAAGTGGAATGCCGCCGGGGAACACCGCGAGGCGTCCGCCGTGCGCGTCGCTCAGGCCGTAGATGGGGCCGTCCTGGCGGGTGACGCCCTGCAGGTCGCCGGTCTCGCACTGGAATGCGATGGACGTGTAAGCCTTGTTGATCGAGATGGTGATGCTGCCGATGTTGGCGCCGTCCATCCGCACGTGCGCCTTCAGGTTGCCGCCGGCGTCCACCACGGCGATGTCCATCGGCTGGCCGATCTCCGTGGCCTTCGCCGCGGCGGCGTCGATCACGCGGCGGGCTTCTTCGGCGGTGACTGTCTCGAGTACTGATCCTGTAGCCATGGTGTCCTTCTTCGTTGAAGTGAAGTGCAAGTGGTGGGTCAGAAGAGCCGCGCCTCACTCAACCACCTCCGCCTGCTGCGGACGAGGTGGTGAAACCCCCCACGCCACGGGAGGGGTAACCCCCATACCGGCCGTCGCGGCCCGGGTCTAGCGTGGGCTGAAGCCTAACCAGGAGGATGCGTTGTGGGAGTTGTACCGCTGAAGGACATTGTTGATCCGGCGTTCCGGGACCGCTACGGGGTGCCCGCCATCAACATCTTCAATGACTTGACCATGGAGGGCGTGCTCGCCGGCGCCGTGGAGGCGAACTCCCCGGTGATCCTGCAGACCTCCGTGAAGACCGTGCGCACCGTCGGCTCCCGGGTGCTGTTCGACATGTGGCAGTCCATGACCCGCGGCATCGAGGTGCCCGTCACCCTGCACCTGGACCACTGCCCCGACCGTGCGGTGGTCACCGAATGCCTGAAGGCCGGCTGGAACTCGGTGCTCTTCGACGCGTCCGAGCTGCCCGTGGAGGAGAACCAGCGCCAGACCATCGAGGTCGTCGCCGAGGCCCGCAGCTACGGCGCCCAGGTGGAGGGCGAGATCGAGGCCATCACAGGCGTCGAGGACGATCACGGGTCCGATGAGGTGTCCAAGCAGCAGAGCCTCGAGGTGGCGCTCGCGTTCATCGACGCCACCGGGATCGATGTCTTCGCCCCCTCGATCGGCAACGCCCACGGCAGCTACAAGGCGGCCCCCGTGCTCGACGTCGAGCGTGTCACCCAGATCGTGGAGGCACGCAACCTCCCGATCGCCCTGCATGGCGGCAGCGGCCTCAGCCCCGAGCAGTTCGCCGACCTCATTGCCCGCGGCTGCGCGAAGGTCAACATCTCGACGGCCCTCAAGGAGCAGTACATGCAGTCCAGCCTCGCGTTCCTGAAGCAGGCGGAGCAGAACAACAAGTGGGATCCGCCGTCGCTGTTCAAGCACACCCGCGCCGACACCGTTGCGATGGTCCTCGACCTCTGCACGCAGTTCGGCAGCGCGGGCAAGGGAGGCCGCTGAGCATGCCGGCCCTCATCTTCGACTGCGACGGCGTTCTCGCCGACACCGAGCAGTACGGCCACCTTCCCGCCTTCAATCAGACCTTCACCGACTTCGACGTCCCCGTGCAATGGAGCGTCGAGGACTACGCCGAGAAGGTGAAGATCGGCGGCGGGAAGGAGCGGATGCGCAGCATCCTCACGCCGCAACTCGCCTCGTCGCTGGGACTCGACGACGACGCCGCGGTGGACGCCGCGATCCTCTCCTGGCACAAGCGGAAGACGTCCGTCTACACGGAGCTCGTCGAAAGCGGCGTCATGCCCGCACGGCCCGGCATCGCACGGATCGTGCAGGAGGCGCACGACGCCGGCTGGACCCTCGCCGTTGCCTCCACCTCCGCGGAACCCGCGGTCCGCGCGGTCCTGACGCACGCCGTCGGGGCTGACCTCGCGGCGCACTTCTCGGTGTTCGCCGGGGACGTGGTGCCCGCGAAGAAACCCGCACCGGACATCTACCTGCTGGCGCTCTCGGAGCTGGAGGTGTCCGTCGATGACGCGATCGTCGTCGAGGACAGCTCCAACGGGCTGCGCGCCGCCGTCGGTGCCGGGCTGCGGACCGTCGTCACGGTCAGCGGCTTCACCCGCGAGGAGGACTTTACGGGTGCCTCGCTCGTAGTGAGCTCCCTCGGGGAGCCTGACGGCGAGCAGGCCGAGACCCTCGCCGACCCGCGCGGCGCCGGGCCATCCGGCGTCGTCACCCTCGCCACCCTGCAGACATTGCTGTCCGCACCCGGCCCTGCTTCTGAGGCCGCGAACACCGAAATGGAGACCCCATGAGCGCCACCGACCTCGCCGACGTCGAATTCGTTGTCCATTCGCTGGCCAAGACGGCCGTGGACAAGGAGAAGGAGTTCGGCGACCTCGACGCCGTGGTGGGCGACGGCGACCTCGGCTACTCCCTGGCCCGCGGCTTCGAGAAGGTCCTCGCGGATTGGGATTCGTTCAAGCGCGACGACGTCGCCACGTTCCTGCAGCAGATAGCGCTCGCGATTTCCAGCAGGATCGGCGGGACCTCCGGGCCGCTGTGGGGGACGGCCTTCCTGCGGGCCTCCGCCGCCGCGAAGACGGTGGACGCGATCGACGGCACCGCCGTCGTCGCCATGCTGCGCGGAGCCACCGACGGCATCAAGGCCCGCGGCAACGCGGACCTCGGCGACAAGACCCTGCTGGATGCGCTGATCCCGGCGACGGACGAGCTCGAACGGCAGCTGGCGGCAGGAGCCTCGCCCGCGGAATGCCGTGCGGCGTTCGGAGCGACGATCCGCGAGTGCGCCGATGCGACGTCGGCCCTCGAAGCCCGGCGCGGACGCGCCAGCTACAGCGGGGAGCGCAGTATCGGATCACCCGATGCCGGGGCGGTGGCCGTGGCGATCATCGCCGAGCGCATCGTGGCCGACTGGCCCTGACTCTTTCTCACATCCGTCCGACTCACAACGAAGTGGAGAACCCATGAAGAAGTTCGTCAATGACCCGCAGCAGTTCGTCCCGGAGATGCTCGAGGGCCTGGCGCTCGCGAACCCGGACACCCTGAAGTACGTGCCCGAGTACAACCTGATCATGCGCGCCGATGGCCCCGACCAGAACAAGGTGTCGATCGTGCAGGGCTCGGGCTCGGGGCACGAGCCGGCGCACGTGATGATCGTGGGCAAGGGCATGCTCGACGCAGCCTGTCCGGGTGATGTGTTCGCGGCGCCGCCGTTCGACTACGTGTACGAGACGACCAAGCTCATGGCCTCGCCGAAGGGCGTGCTGCTGCTGGTCAACAACTACACGGGCGACAAGATGGTCTTCGAGATGGCGCAGGAGATGTCCTCCGCCGAGGGCATCGAGGTGAAGACGCTCTTCATCAACGACGACGTCTCCGTGGAGGACTCGACCTACACGATCGGGCGCCGCGGCGTGGCGGGCAACTTCTTCGTGATCAAGGCCGTCGCCGCCGCCGCCGAGCGCGGGGCGGACCTCGACGAGGTCATCCGCATCGGCGAGAAGGTCAACTCGGTGACCCGCACCATGGGCGTCGCCCTGACCGCCTGCACGCCGCCGTCGAAGGGCAGCCCGCTGTTCGAGCTCGGCGACGACGAGATCGAGATCGGCGTCGGCATCCACGGCGAGCCGGGGCGTCGCCGGGCGAAGATGATGTCGGCCAACGAGATCGTCGAGGAGCTCCTGGCGCCGGTGGTCAAGGATCTGCCGTTCGAGAGTGGTGACCGCGTGGCCCTCATGGTGAACGGCCTCGGCGGCACCCCGATCAGCGAGCTGTACCTGCTGTACGGGCAGGCGCACAAGCGCCTCGCGGAGCAGGGCATCACGGTGGGCCGCAACTACGTGGGGGAGTACTGCACGTCCCTCGACATGGCCGGCGCGTCCATCACGCTGGTCAAGCTCGACGACGAGATCGAGTCGCTGCTGATGGACCCGGCGGAGATTCCGATCCGGGTCTTCTGAGTTCCTGAGGAGGAGGACTGCGGGCCGTTCACCTCGGGTGGGTGGCCCGCCGTTGTGTAGGAGCTGCTTCGCAGCGTCCTCAGATCCTGCCTCTCATCAACCTCTTCGACGAAGTGAAGGCCGCTGACCGCTCCGACGGTCAGTGCTGCGGCAATCCCTGCGATGACGTCCTGGGCTGCCATTGACCGGTGTAGGAGGAGAACATCGATCAGGGCGCGGGTGCCGCCGGAGTCCCCGTCGGTTTTGCGGGCCGCGGCCCAGAACGCCTCATGGGCGGAGGTGAAGGCCCCGGATGCTCGTGCGTGGGCCAGAGCGGTCGAGCCTGGTAGGGCGCCGGGTTTGTGGTGTAGGACCTCGAGGTAATGGTCCAGGTTCACGCTCTGCCCGTGCTGCGCGACTACACGGGGGTGCCGGGCGATTTCGGTGCGGCCGTCGAAGACGACGACTTCGGACGCGCGAAGGAACACCCGGACCGGGCGTCCGATGAGCCGGGCCGGAACGGAATAGGACGCCATCCGTACCCGGATCAGGCTTGACCGGTTCACCCTCGGCGTCAGTGTCAGGCCCGGTTCGAACCGTTCCGCCGTGATCGGCGCGAGCAAGGCTCGCTCAACGGCGAAGTCCTGGCCGACAGTATGAAGACGGTTCCCGATACGGCGGGCCTCATCATCGAGGTCCCACTGCCTGATCTGCGCATGGAGCTCGGCAAGGGACTCGACGACGGGCATCGGGGACAGGTGTGTGCGACGGAACCGGCCGACTTCCCCCTCGACGCCGCCCTTTTCGTGGGCGCCCTCGATGCCGGGCTGGCAGTAGAACGCGTCGAACCCGTAGTGGGACCGGAACAACAGCCACCGCTGGTTCTCGGTCCGCTGCCTGCCGGTGCCGTAGACAACTTTCACGACCGCGTCGGTGAGGTTGTCGTATCTGATGTGTCGGGTCGGGATGCCGCCGATGTCCTCGAAAGCATCAATGTGGCCTTCCAGGAACGCTTCCTGGGCCTGGGTCGCATAGACCCTATGGATGGCCTTCCCGGAGTTCGACAGGCGGAAGGTGAACATATGGCACTTGGTCTTCACCCCGGCCAGCACCACCCAGACCTCCCCGAAGTCGACTTCCGCCTCCGCTCCCGGTGCGTGTTCCTGCGGGATGAAGACCTCCGGCAGCCGGCCGGCCTCCGCATCGACCTCTGGGCGACGTTTGCGGACATAGTCACCGACCGTCGAATAAGAGAGCTGCCTTGCCCCGTGCTCATCAGCGAGGCGAGCGAAGACACGTCGTGCGGTATGACGCTGTTTGCGGGGAGCCTCGAGGTCCTGCCGGAGCATCGCGTCGATCACGGGCTTGAACGTCTCCAACCGGGGCGCTGTCCGTACCCGGGGCTTTCGAGGTGGTGGTTCCGCCTGCCCGAGGGCCTGCCGGACAGTTGGTCGGCCGACACCATAACGCCTTGCCAGCTCCCTGATCGAGAGGCCCTCGACGCGCGCATCACGCCGGATCCGCGCAAAAACTTCCACCCGAGACTCCATTCGAACCTCCACCTTGAGCAACCAAAGAAGCATTGCCACAACCGTGAAGGTGGGTCCGGCTTAGACTGTCCGCGACACCCCGAAACGGTCGAAGTGGGTCCCGCTTAGATTGCCCTGGTGGGTACGAACAAAGCTGCCATAGTCATCGCGGCCGGTCTGGGAGTGTCCTGGCATACCGCGAACAGTGCGGTCCTTGCGGAGGGCAAGCGCCGGTTGATCGACGACCCGCACCGGTTCGACGGGGTGACCGCGATCGGCGTGGACGAGCACGTCTGGCGGCACACCCGGCGGGGCGACAAGTTCGTGACCGTCATCATCGATCTGACGCCGATCCGCGAGAAGACGGGCCCGGCACGGTTGTTGGACATGGTTGAAGGCCGCTCCAAGCAGGTGTTCAAGCAATGGCTCGCAGACAGGCCACAAGCCTGGCGGGACGGGGTGGAAGTCGCCATGGACGGGTTCACCGGCTTCAAGACCGCGACCACGGAGGAGCTCCCCGACGCGGTCCCGGTGATGGATCCTTTCCATGTTGTCCGCCTCGCCGGCGACGGACTGGACCGGTGCCGGCAGCGTGTTCAACAAGCCACGACAGGGCATCGAGGCCGTGCCGGCGATCCGCTCTACCGGGCTCGGCGGACACTGCACACCGGTGCGGGACTGCTCACCGAGAAGCAGAACACGCGCCTGGATGCTGTGTTCGCGTCCGAGGAACACCTCGAGGTGGAAGCGACGTGGGGGATCTATCAGCGGATCGTCGCCGCGTACCGGGAACCCAGCAAACAGAAGGGGAAAGAGATGATGAAGGCCGTCATCAACTCGGTCACCGCGGGCGTCCCGGCCGCCCTGGTCGAGATCCGCAGGCTCGGCCGGACCCTGAAACAACGCGCCGTCGATGTGCTCGCGTTCTTTGACCGCCCCGGCACATCGAACGGCCCGACCGAAGCCATAAATGGGCGCCTCGAACACCTTCGCGGCTCAGCCCTGGGCTTCAGGAACCTCACCAACTACATCACCAGATCACTCCTGGAATCAGGCGGCTTCAGACCCCAACTGCACTCTCAATTACGATGAGCCAGTTTGGCTCCGCCCATTCCTATGCGGACCGTCCAGCCCTCAGGCTCTTCTAGTCGAGCCCATTTCGGAAGCAGACGCTAACATCATCGCCCACATAGGGACCAAATGGAGGAACGCGGTTCCAGCCTTGGCGTGAGTAGAGCGCTATGGCTTCAGGCTGCAGGATCCCGGTCTGGAGGACCAGGTCCTGCACGCCGAGGGAGCGAGCAACCTCCTCGACGTGAGCCAGTGCCTGCCGAGCGAGGGCCTTCGTCGGAACTCGGGCGAGACGTAAACGCGTTTGACTTCCCAGTAGTCCGGAGTTCGCAGCAGGGCGGCTGTTGCGGCTGGTCGATCATCGATGACGGCCACCCACACTGTCGCGATGTCCTCAGCCCTGGGTGGCAGCGGCCTCGGGTGGCCCTGTTCGACAAATGCTCTGTAACGGGGCCCCAACTCGGCGTCCATCTGCCCGCGCAGATCTTCTGCCCACCGGTGGTCCCAGCTGGTCTGCACCCAGACGGGGGTCGATCCGTCTCCGAACGGAGCGGCTACCCCGGTGCTCTTCTGCTGAGCGGGCGATACATCAGTCACGCTGGTGCCTTACGTCGTGGCAGTGAGCGAACTGCCCATTGTGGTGTTGAACAGCCACTGTAGGAGCAGCGGAAATCCGGACCAAATGACGTGTCTTTTTATTCACCACTGGCAACCCGGCGTAGGTTGGCGCAACAGGGGGTAATGCAGGGTAACGAATGATGCCCTGCAGGAGAACCTGGCGGACGCGCTGGCGAAGACACAGGAGCGGACGCGGGACGCCGCGAGGAGCGCCGTGGTCCTCAGCATTTGACCCCTCCCGAACCGCGGCGGCAGTCCGGGCCGGGCACGGTCAGCCTCGCTGCTGCTGAGGAATGGGCAGGTCTTTGGTGAACGCCAGGTGCAGGATGGTCTCCGGGTCGGCGGCCAGGTCGAAGCCCGGGTGGTAGCCCGTGGCGAGGTAGAGGTTCTTCGCCTCCGGCTGGCGCGGGCCTGTCGTGAGGTAGATCCGGCGGTAGCCGCGACGCTCGGCCTCCGCTTCGAGCTCGACCAGCACCTGGCGGGCCAGACCGCGACGGCGGTGCCCGGCATGGGTCCAGATCCGTTTGAGTTCGGCGGTCTGCCCGTCGTACCGGCGGAAGGCGCCGCCAGCCACGGTCCGCTCCTCCTCCTGGAGGATCAGCAGTGCGCCGTGCGGGGCAGCGAACTCCTCCGCGGGATAACGGCGCATCTCCTTGCCGGCGCCACCAAACAAAGTGCCGTACCTATTGTCGTATTCCTCGATGAGTCCGTCCACCAGGGGCTGCACGCGGGGGTCCTCCAACGGCAGGTGGAGCACGGTCAGTTCCGGGGGAGCCCCGAGGGGCAGGGGGGTCACCATCAGGGTCCTTCAGGTCAGGTCAGGGACGAGTGGAGCTGTGTGATGCTGGCCGCCAACCGGTCACTGGAGAAACCGTTCGGTATGGCGGGCGGTTCCGCCAGGTCAGTGAGGATCCTTCGTGCTAGGGCATCGCTGTCTCGGAACGGGGCGGCGTTGCTGTTCGGCCGGGAGAACGCACCACCGTTCCAGCCCGAGGTTGCTGGCCCCACGGCGTACAGGCCTGGCCGGGTACTGCCGTCCGCGGCGACGAGCCTGGACGCGGAATCGACCAGCATCCTCCCGGTGCCACCTGCCGTCGGTTCGCTGTCGGCGCGTTCCTCGGAGCCGAGGCCTGACTCCGCCAGTGCCCGCAGCAGCGGATTGGCCGAGGCAACCAGTGAGGGATTTGGCAGTCGGGCCTCAATGAGCACGCTCGCCGTCACGACCGAGGGTACCTGCGGGGACGACGCGGTGAAGAGGCCGCGCTCCTCATCCGTGCCTACCTGCAGCTGGGGGCCAAGGAACCGAACGAAGCCGGCCTCGTGCAGCGCCAGGAGCTCCCGCAGTCTACGGGCTGGCGGGCCCGAATCCACGTAACTGAAGAAGCCGTGCCACCAGCCACTGATCAGCGGGCGCGATTCGGGCGTGAGCGCGTCCATCGGCACCAGACGGCCCAGTTCGAAGTACACGTACAGCAGCCCCAGGAACAGGCCGAGGGTCTCCGAGTTCGCCCCGCCGTCGCGCAGCAGGAGGTCATTGCGGATGTGCCGGGTCACCGCCTCCTGCACGTCCTCGGTCCCGGGAAAGTGCACGCCGGCCAGCGGATAATCGAGTTCCTCAAACTCCAGCCGGTCCGCCAGGTCGGGCACGGCCCGGGCCACCAGTGCGCGCCGGTCATCCGAGTACCAAGGGGTGGCGTCGAAGCGAACCAGGAACTCGGACCATGGCAGCGCTACCCGCTCCGGGTGCCCGGTGAACAGTTCCCGGTAGTAGCCGAAGGCGGCATCCTTCGCCAGGAGCGGCCACAGGTGCTGCCGGAAATCCAGCCGGCCGTGTTCCTCGAGCAGTGTGGCGACGGCGCCGGCGGTGAGGTAGCGCGGCGGGCCTGCCGGTTCACCACGCAGGAGGGAACTGATCTTGGAGCGGTACGGGACGCCGCGGCGGGAGCCTGCCCACAGCACCGATTCGTTCCCGGAGGCGATGTAGCGCAGGGTGCCGTCGGACGCGTCGATGAAGCGGCCGCCACGGCCTTCCATCAGCAGCACCATCAGGTCGATGAAGGCGAGTCCCATGCCGGAGACGATCGCCTCCTGCCCGGGCCGCAGGGCGGAGAAGTCGACGTCGTTGGTGTAGGCCGGCGGGGCATAGAAGAGGCTGTGCCGCGCCGCGAAGCCGGCGTAGGCGACGGACCGGGGTTCCGGTTCCGAGTCGGTGTGGCCGACGCTCACCACGACGGCGTCCGCCCGCAACATGACGCCCGACGCCAGCGTCACCACGTAGCCGGCGCCGTCGATCGTCACGTCCACGGCCTGATCGGGATGCACGGTCACCGGCACCTCCGGACCGAGGGCCTGCACGGCCCGGGAAAAGAACCACTCGAGGTAGAGGCTCTGCAGGCGGCGCGTGGGGAACGTCGTCGGGCCGAGGCTGCGCAGCTGGCGACTCAGGTCCTCATCGGGCACCTGCACGTCCTGGATGCTGCCGTCCACCACGCCTCGGGCCCATTCGACCAACCCGGGTCCAGGGACGGTCGGACCGGCGCACTGTACCGAGTCGTCGGTGAACATGGTGACGTCGGCGGCTAAGGAATTGAGCATCAGCAGCGGGCTCTGGTCCTGTCGCCAGATCCGGCCGGAGCCCGGCCGGTGCGGTTCCACCACGTGCACGTTCAGCGGACCGGAGAAGAGCCCGGACCGGTTGGCGGCGAGGCGTTCCAGGATCAGGGCTGATCGCGGACCGCCGCCGATGAGAACGACTGTGGCCTCCCCGCCCTCGTGCCGCACTCGGCCGGGTGCACTGTCGATTGTCATGGTGCTCCTTCCCGGGCAGCATTCGGGTCCGCGGTCCTGCCCATCCTAGGAGCTGCTACGCGCTTCCGGAGGGCAGCCGTAACAGGCCTTCACCGGCCGACACATGACGCAACAAGACGTCGTAAACCCTCCGGAAAACCCGTAACGGCGCCAATACGTCCTCGCTTTACTTCGCGTGAACGTTCGTTTGGAAGCGTCGCGGGAGCTGTTCTAGGTTCAGCCAACCAGCTCGATTCCTTCGGGCCGGTTCGGAGCCGACTGCACCGCGCAGACAAGGCCGCAGGACACGAGGGAGGTTGCGCATGAGTGCCGCAGCACCGAAAAGCCAGACCCGCCCGGAGGCAACAGCACCACACGCTGCCCTGCCGTCGGCGCAGGACGACGGCGCCGGTTCCACCGGCCGTCCGCCGTCGGACCGAACCGGATTCCGCGCCGCGACGGACTACTCCGGGTACCCGGTGGTGGCTGCCCGCCACCCCTGGCGCTGGGCCGGCACCGCACTGGTTGCCCTGTTCGTCGCCGCGATAGCGTGGTCGCTGCTGACCAACCCGCGCTGGGAGTGGGACGTGGTCGCCCAGTGGTTCACCGCCGAATCGATACTCCGCGGCCTCGGCGAGACCCTGAAACTGACCGCCATCGCCGGAAGCCTCGGGTTCATCCTGGGGTTCATCCTGGCGTTGATGAGGCTGTCCTCCTCTCCGCTGCTGGTCTCGGTGTCCTGGACGTTCTCCTGGATTTTCCGATCCGCGCCACTGCTGGTGCAGCTGCTGCTCTGGTACAACCTTGGCTACCTCTACGAAAAGATCTCCCTCGGTATCCCGTTCACGGATGTGCGGTTCTTCGAGGTCCAGACCACCACGCTCATCAGCCAGTTCGCCGCCGCGATCCTGGGGCTCACGCTAAACCAGGCTGCCTATTCGTCGGAGATCATCCGCGGCGGCATCCTCGCCGTGGACCAGGGTCAGCTTGAGGCGGCTGCGGCTCTCGGCATCCCCGCCTGGCGGCGCTCCACGCGGATCGTGCTGCCGCAGGCCATGCGCTCGATCCTGCCCACGGCGTTCAACGAGATTATCGGCCTGGTCAAGGGAACCTCTATCGTCTACGTGCTGGCCTACTCGGAGCTCTTCTACACGGTGCAGGTCATCTACAACCGGACCCAGCAGGTCCTGCCCCTCCTTCTGGTGGCCACCCTCTGGTACGTGGTGATCACCTCCGTGCTGAGCATCTTCCAGTACTACATCGAGCGGCACTACTCCAAGGGTGCCGTGCGTACACTGCCGCCGACCCCGTTGCAGCGGGTCCGGCGTTTCTTCTCCACCCACGCGAAGACGTCCGAGGTCGCACGATGAATCCGCCAGCCCTCCCGGCCGACGCCGCTGCTCCAACCGCCAGCCGCGGCCTGGTCGAGATTAGCAACGTACACAAGTCCTTCGGCCACGTCGAGGTGCTGCGCGGTGTCTCGCTGACCGTGGAGCCAGGTGAAGTGGTGGTGATCCTCGGACCCTCCGGATCGGGCAAGTCCACCCTGCTGCGGACGATCAACCACCTGGAAAAAGTCGATGCCGGTCACATCTCCGTCGACGGTGAGCTGGTGGGGTACCGGGCACGCGGGGGCAAACTTCATGAGCTGCGGGAGAAGGACATCCTGGCCCAGCGAACCAACATCGGCATGGTATTCCAGAATTTCAATCTTTTCCCGCATCTGACAGCGGTCGAGAACGTCATCGAAGCACCGGTCTATGCCCAGCACCGCCCGCAAGCCGAGGCACGAGTGCGGGCCCTGGAGCTGCTCGAAAGGGTGGGGCTGTCGGACAAGGTCGACGTCTACCCACGTCAGCTCTCTGGCGGCCAGCAGCAGCGCGTGGCGATCGCCCGGGCGCTGGCGTTGGACCCGAAAATCGTCCTGTTCGACGAGCCCACATCGGCCCTGGATCCGGAACTGGTCGGCGAGGTGCTGGATGTGATTCGTGGCCTGGCGGATTCGGGCACCACGCTGATCGTCGTTACGCATGAGATGGGCTTCGCCCGCGACGTCGCCGACCGCGTGGTGTTCATGGACCAGGGGCAAATTGTCGAGGAGGGAACTCCGGTGCAGATCTTCGGTGCCCCACGCCACGAACGCACCAAGGCCTTCCTCTCGAAGGTCATCGAACCGGCCTTCAACCTCTAAACCCGAGAACTCTCCCACAGTCCAACCGCAAGCAAGGAGAACACCCATGAAGTCTCTCGAACCTCGCCGGCTTCCCGCACTGTCCGCCGCAGCCCTCGTCCTTCTGGCCCTGGCCGGATGCGCCGACCCGGAAGCGGCAGCCACGCCAGGGACCGGTGAGTCCGCGGCCCCGGCCGAGAACGGCATTGTCTACAACCTGGCACCGGAGCAGGACCGTGTCCGCGCAGAAAAGGATGACGAACTGGCCGCGCAGGTCCCGGCCGATATCGCCGAGGACGGCAAGCTGACGGTCGGGGTGAGCCCGTTCGCGGTTCCACTGTCGGTCTATGCTACGGATGACAAGACCGTGATCGGCAACGAGACCGATATCGCGCAGCTGGTCGCGGACAAGCTCGGCCTCGAACTGGACCTGCAAGCCACCTCCTGGGAGAACTGGCCGCTGAAGACCCAGTCCGGTGACTTCGAGGCCGTGTTCTCCAACGTCGGCATCAACGGGGACCGCGTGCAGCTCTTCGACTTCGCCCCATACCGGGCCGCGTTCATGGCCTTCGAAGCCCGCGAGGACTCGGAGCTCACAGTTGACGGCTCCGACGACATCTCCGGAAAAAAGGTAGCCGTCGGATCCGGAACCAACCAGGAAAAAATTCTGCTTGCCTGGAACAAGGAACTCGAGGACGCAGGCAAGGCTCCGGCGGAACTGCAGTACTACGGCAACGACGCGGATACCATCCTGGCGCTCTCCTCCGGCCGGCTGGACCTGAACCTTTCCCCGTACCCGAGCGCCACCTATCGCGAGAACACCCGTGAGGACCTGAAGATCGTTGGCAAGGTCAACGCCGGTTGGCCGTCGGAGACCCTGGTCGCGGCCACCACGCTGCGCGACAACGGGTTCGCCGAGCCAATCGCGGCAGCCATCAACTCCACCATCGAGGACGGCAGCTACGCCGAGGTGCTGGAGCGTTGGGGCCTGGGCGACGAGGCCATCCCCGAATCGACCGTGGTGAACGCCGCGAACTTCGGCAAGTAGGAACACCCGTGAAATTTCAGGTCCTGGACATCATCCCGCATCTCAGGAACCCGGTCACCGGGAGCATCGTCTCTCCGGCGGACCGGTTCGAGCAGGTGATCCGGACCGCGCAGCGGGCCGAGGAGCTCGGCTTCGATGCGTTCGCAGTGGGGGAGCGGCATGCCGGGGAGTTCCTCTCCTCCTCGCCGACCGCGGTGCTTGCTGCCATCGCGGCGGTGACCGATACGATCCGGCTGCAGAGCGGGGTCACAGTGCTCTCGGTGCTGGATCCGGTGCGCGTAGCGGAGGACTACGCCACCATCGACCAGCTCAGCCGGGGGCGCCTGGAACTCGTCATCGGCAAGGGCAACGAAGTGCTGCAGTATCCACTGTTCGGCCTGGACCTGGCGCAGCAGTGGGACCTGCTGGAGGAGAAGTACGCCCTGCTGCGCCGTCTCTGGCGCGAGGAGGACGTGACCTGGTCCGGCGAGTTCCGGGCACCGTTGGTGGAGCCGGTGACGACGACGCCGCGACCCTTCGCCGGGGCGCCGCGGGTCTGGCACGGCTCCGCGACCTCGCTCCGGTCGGTGGAGCTCGCGGCCACCTGGGGTGATCCGTTGTTCACCGCCAACGCCATCCAGCCGCGGGAGAACTACAAGAAGCTGATCGACCACTACACCGAGCGGTACCTGGCCGCCGGACATGATCCGGCGCAGCGTCACATCGCCTCCGGCTCCGGGGCCGGAGGGATATTCCTCGCGGACAGCACCGCCGCCGCCAAGCAGGCGTTCGGCCCCGTCTATGAAGCCCTGACGGCGGGACGGAACGTGCCCGGGAACAACTCCCCGTTCCGGGACATCGACCACGCGGTCGCGGAAGGACCTGCCCTGGTTGGAAGCCCGGAGGACGTGGCCGCGAAAATCCTGGACTACCACGCCCTTTACGGGCATTCCCTGCAGTCCATCTCGCTGCCCACCACCCTTCCGTTCGGGCAGCAGATCGAGATCCTGGAGCGGTTCGCCGCTGAGGTCATCCCGGTGGTCCGTGCTGCTGCGCCTACCACGCTGTGGGAGGACGAGGACCCGTACGGCAGCCGCCCGGAGACCGCCAACGCCCACACCAACAGGAGCGACCATGCCTACGCACACTGAAACACCGACCTTCACCGCCGCCTGGGAGCAGTGGCACGCCGCCCACGAACGCCACCGCGCGCACCCCCACGGATTCCTCGCCGTCACCCACCTGCACTGGCTGAGCGGCATCGCCACGCAACTGGCCGGCACCCCCGGTACCTGGAGCGTCCAGGACGACGCCGTGCGGATCGCCCTGAAGCCGGGCGAAAGCCTGCAGCGCGACGGGCAGGAACTGAACACGGCGGACGGCACCACGATCCTCTTCGACCCCATCGAGGAGCGCGGCGGAATCAACCTCGTTGCAGGCGAAACGGTGATCGAGGTTGCGAAGCGTGGCGGTAAGTACATCGTCAGGCCACGGAATCCAAACACCGCTCTCCTGCGCGACTATCGCGGGACACCCGCCTACGCGCCGAACCCGGAGTTTGCGGTCACCGGTACTTTCGTGCCGTTTCCAACGCCTCGCCCCACCACGGTCGGTGCCGCCGTCGAAGGTATCCACCACGTCTATGCAGCGCCGGGCGAACTCCGCTTCCAGCTGGCCGGTCAGGAACTGGCACTGACGGCATTCAACGGCTTCGCGCCCGGATCACTCCTCGTGCTTTTCACCGATCAGACGTCCGGCCGCACGACCTATACCGCCAACCGTTCGCTGTCAGTGGTCCCTGCTGCGGACGGGTCCGTGCTACTAGATTTCAACCGCGCCGTGAACCTGCCCTGCGCCTACACGGATCTCGCAACCTGCCCACTGCCGCCGGCGGAGAACCGACTTCCGGTGGCCATTGAAGCCGGCGAGAAGATCCCCTACGAGCGTCAGGAACAGAAGTGAGCACGATCGACGACCGCACTGGGAAAACAAGCACCAGGGCCGGCTTTCTGGCCATCGAGCTCGATGGAGCCGGATGGGATGGGAAGAAATTTCGAAGCACGGAAGGCTTCGCGAGCCTAACCGAAGCCGTCCTCGCCGCCGAATCCGCAGGATTTCACGTGGCCACCTTCGCCGACTCGCCGGCTGCGGGCCGCGCGAACGCCCTGCAGCGCGCCGCCTACGCCGGACCGGTCACGCGGACCATCGCGCTGGTTCCCGAGGTGGACACCGTCTACACGGAGCCGTTCCACGTCTCCACGCAGCTGGCGAGCCTGGACTACGTCTCCGGGGGCCGTGCAGGCTGGATCGCGACGGCAGCGGAATCCCCCGAAGCGGCAGCCGCCGTAGGCCGCGACACCGTGAGCGGCACCGCGCTGGCGCAGGAGGCCGCCGCCGCGATCGAGGTCTCCCGCCGACTGTGGGACTCGTGGGAAGACGACGCCGTCATTCGGGACGTCACCACGGGCGGGTACATCGATGCGGACAAGCTGCACTACGTCGACTACGAGACCCCGGCGGGCTTCGGCGCTCCCTACTCCGTCAAGGGCCCGTCCATCATCCCCCGACCACTGCAGGGACAGCTGCCGATCCTTGCTCCTGCCTCGATCGTGGGTGCGGGGCAAGTTCCGGCGGACGCCGTCGACGCCGTGCTCGTCACTGCTCCGACGCCCGAACTGCTGGCCGCGGAGATCCGGGACGTCCGGCACCGGCTGGGAGCCGCAGTGGCGATCATCGGTGAGCTCGACGTCGTCCTGGACGCCCGAGGGCAGGACGCTGTGGAGCGGGCCACCGAGCCGGCGAGTGGCCGCGCACGGTACGTCGGTTCTGCAGCCGACCTCGTGGACTTCCTCGAACCGCTCCTGACGGAAGCGGACGGCGTCCGTCTGCACCCGGCGTCGCTCGCCGTGGAACTGGACGAACTCGCCCGGTGGGTCCTGCCCGAGCTGAGGCGCCGCGGCGCGCTCCGCGCACCGGTCCAGGACGGCACCTTCCGGGACCTGCTGGGACTTCCACGCCCGGCCAGCCGCTACGCCCACCCGTCCACCACCGCCGGAAACTAGGGGATCCCATGCCACGGCACAGCAGCGCCTTCATTCCATCTGGCACACTACAGCTCGGTGTCTTCTTCCAGGGAGTCAACTCCGGCACGATCTGGAAGGCGGCCGAATCGGGCTCCCAGACCGATTTCGAGTCCTTCCGCCGCATAGCGCAGACGGCCGAGCGAGGACTGTTCGCCGCGTTCTTCCTCGGCGAAGGACTCCGCCTGAGGGAACACCTCGGCAGGCCCCACGCGCTGGATGTTGTGGGCAGGCCGGACGCGCAGACCATGCTCGCCGCGCTGGCCTCGGTCACCACCCACATCGGGCTCGCGGCCACCCAGAACACCACCTACAACGACCCGGCGGACCTCGCCCACCGACTGTCCTCGCTGGACCTGATCTCCGGCGGCCGTGCCGCATGGAACATGGTGACGACCGACAACGCCTGGACCGGGGCAAACTTCCGTCGCGGCGGGTACCTGGACCACGCCGACCGCTACGTCCACGCCGAGGCGTTCGTGCGCACGGCCAAGGCCATCTGGGACTCCTGGGCCCCGGATGCCGTCGCCGGCACAGCCGGCACAGCCGGGAACTGGCCGGAGGACGGAGCTGTGCGCCGCGTGCACCACGAGGGACAGCACTACACCGTGGACTACACCCCTCGGCTGCCGCGCAGCCCGCAGCACCACCCAGTGCTGTTCCAGGCGGGTGATTCCCCTGCCGGGCGGGACTTCGCAGCCCGCCAAGCCGATGTCATCTTCTCCGCTCACCCCCAGTTCGACGCCGCCGTGGCCTTCCGCGAGGACATCGTCGAGCGCACGCTCCGTGCAGGGCGTCCCGCCGACGCCGTGAAGATCATGCCTGCCAGCGAATTCATCCTGGCCCCGACCAGCGCGGAGGCAGCGGAGAAAAAAGCCTGGGTCCGCGAACTCCAGATCGGGCCGCAGCAGGCCATCGCCTACCTCGAGCAGTTCTGGGGCCGGCAGCTGGACGGCTGGGATCCGAACGGTCCGTTGCCGGACATCGACCCGGCGGTCGAGGAGACCTCGGAGACCCGCGGCAGCGGTTTCCACGGGGCCAAGGCCGTGGAACTGACCGCGCAGTGGCGCCAGGAGGCGGCGGAGAAGGGGCAGACCATCCTGCAGTTCGTCCGCGCGAAAGCCGCGCGATCGGACGCCTCCTTCGTGGGCTCGTACACCGATGTGGCCGACAAGCTAGCAGAATACGCACGCGTCGGCGCCGTCGACGGCTTCAATATTTCCCCCTGGCTGGTCCCCACCGGCCTCGATGACATCGTCAACCATCTGGTGCCCGAGCTGCAGGAACGCGGGGTCTATCCCACGCAGTACCGGGGGGCCACGTTGCGCGAGAACCTGGGCCTCGCGGTCCCGGAGCGCGCCGCAGCTGGGGAACCAGCCGTCCGCTGATCACCCACCACCCATCCTCCCGACAGACCGGAAACCTGCACTATGAACAGCACCGCTCCTTCGTTCGCTCGCCGACCCCGGCCTCTCGCACTGCTCGGGGTCACCCTGCTCGGTCCGGCACTGCTGGGCCTGGCCGGATGCGCAGATCCCGGCCCGGCGACAGCGGGGGACCTCACACCGGTCAGCGCCGCGTCCTCGGCGTCCCCGGCAGGCGAATTCAACCTCTCGTCGGAGCAGGATCGATTCACCTCCGACGCCTCCGCGGAGGCGCAGGCCCTGGTGCCCGAGGCGATCAACGCGGACGGCAAGCTCACCGTGGCCGTGAGCCCCTTCGCCGCCCCGCTGGCGCTGTACGCCACTGACAACACGACCGCGATCGGCAACGAGGTGGACATCGCCTACGCCCTCGCCCAGTCACTGGGCCTAGAGGCGGAGGTGATCCCGGTGGCCTGGGCCGACTGGCCGCTCGGCGTAGAGTCCGGCAAGTACGAGGCAGTGATCAGCAACGTAACGGTCACCGAGGAGCGGAAGCAGAAGTTCGACTTCGCCAGCTACCGCAACGACCTGCTCGGCTTCTACGCCCCGTCCGACTCCCCAATCAGCGAGATCAAGAAGGCGAAGGACGTCGCCGGCCTCCGGGTGATCGTGGGTTCCGGGACCAACCAAGAAAAGATCCTGCTGGAGTGGGACGCCGAGAACACGAAAAACGGGCTCGAGCCGGTCGAATTCCAGTACTACGACGACGACTCGGCCTCCACACTGGCCCTGCAGTCCGGCCGGGCTGACGTGAGCTTCAGCCCCAATGCCACGGGCGCCTACAAGGCAAGGGCCGACGGCAAAACCAAGCTCGTGGGTCTGGTGGACGGTGGCTGGCCGAAAAAGGCCAACATCGCCGTGGCCACGAAAAAGGGCAACGGCTTCGCTGCGGCCGCCCAATCGGGGCTCAACCACCTGATCGACAACGGCACCTATGGTGAAATCCTTGACCGCTGGGGCCTGATCACCGAGGCCATCGAGACGTCTGAACTCAACCCGCCCGGCCTGGGGTCCTAACCTAACCGCTTCAGCTCGATTCCAGCGATGGCATTACACTGAGGCAGCATCACTCAGGGACACCCAACAAGCACTCGGGTGCAGGTGCAACGCCCCCTGATTTACGAGCTTCTTAGCGCCGATAACGAATATTATGTAAAGTAGAACCCGGCGAATCGCGTCTGGTGCGAACTCGACGGACTGTGATACCTCTCCCCTGCAGGTGGTTCGCGAGGCCCGGGATGTCGTTGGTTGG
>NZ_JBIVQL010000015.1:0-61606 GCF_044755105.1 Arthrobacter sp. NPDC092385 | reverse complement strand
AGACACTCCAGGACCATTCAGGACTTCCTAGTGGTCTCCGTAGGGCCAGTCGAATCTGGCCCTTACCTCTTCGAGCGGCAAGCGCAGCGTGCGGCCTATGTCGTGCCAGCTCACGCCCTCGTTGCGGGCAAGCCGCACCGCGGCCGATAGCTCGCGTTCAGCCCGGTACGCCTGCTGCTGCCGGTCCCTAAGGAGGGCTTTCCAGTCCTCGATGAGCCAGCCGCGGCCGATTAAGTCGTCGTCGCTGGATTGCTCAAAGCAGTCCCCCAGCAGGCGGTAAGAGGTGAATGCTCGAAGGGCTTCGTCGGGCGTGAGGTCGTCGAACTGATTGGTGTCGTCCGGGCCAGCGTAAGGCGGTTTCCTCATCGCGGCGTCTCCTCAGGAAGCTGATCGTTTGGAAAGCATTCATCCGGGGTACAACTCTGGTGAGGTCCCGGAGGTCTACCTGCGTTCCCCCATTCAGGTAGCACTCCGGGCCTTTTTGTACCTAGAAGGTGATGCTCCTGCTCGCAGGATAGACCCGCTGCTGATGTGCTTTGTACCCTCCTGCCCACCCGTGCACGGCACAAGCTCCCCACGCTCCGCTGCTTGTCCCACACACACTTGGACAGCAGGGACTCACGGACCACCTGAACACACCCACCACCTCACCGACACTGGCAGCTCACCTCGAGCAAGCGGTGGCCGTGCACAGCCTCCTCGTGTGTGGGTCCAGTTCCATGAGTAAGGGCCGATCCCAGCGGAACCGACCCTTACTCATTTGCCCATTTGCTCAAATACTCACTTACTCACTTACTCATCGGGGAGTGAGTCGATGTAGGCGGTAAGGAAGTCCTTGATGGACATGCCGCGCTTGGCCGCTTGGATACGGAGCTTCTGATGCTTGGATGCGGCAAGCTCGAAGTTCACGCGGCGGGTGGGCTCCACGTCCTCGAGAGACTGCATGAGCTTGTCTTTGCTCTTAGCCGCACTGGGGCGGCCCGGGCCGAGGTTTCCGAGGCTACTCATTTACTCAGTTACTCATTTCTTCATTGGTGAACTGCTCGACTTCGGCAATCAGCTCGAGGACTTCCTTGGCTGCTTCGGACTTCGGGAACAGTTCGAGGACTGTGCTGCCGGTGGCCGCGGTTCCTGGGTAGTCGACTCGCTGGTGGATGCGGCTGGTGAGCACGGGAAGCTCATAGCCCTCGAGGACTTTGGCAATGTCCTTGCCGATGTTGGTGCCGGCGATCGCACGTGAGACGACGAATGCAGCGCGGAGTCTTCCGTCAGTGATTTCGATGCGTCGCTTTACCAGGTCGACAAGGTCGGAGGTGGCCCAGATGTCGTAGGGGGAGGGTTGCACGGGGATGAGAACGACGTCGGCTGCCTTGACCGCTGATACGGCGAGGTCGGCGGCCTGTGGGGCTCCGTCGATGATGACGTAGTCAACCTTCGCCAGAGCCTTTATGTCCTTGTCGATGGTGGGGCGGTCAATGCCGATGACGGTGAGGGGGTGGTCCTCGCGGACAGCAGCCCAGTCCCGGGCGCTGCCCTGTGGGTCGGAGTCGACCAGGAGCGTGGACTTACCGGAGAGCTGCAAGCCTCTGGCGATGTGGGTAGCGAGGGTTGTCTTCCCTGCGCCACCTTTCTGGTTCAGTACGGCGATGACTTTCAACGGCTACCTTCCTGTTCTTGTCTACTCAGATACTCATTTACTCAAATACTCTCATGAGTAAATGAGTAGTACAACTGCCCAGCCCGACGCGCCTAGGCTGGTCCGATGATCGTTACGGGTGTGGTCCGAGGGGACGAGTTGGACCAGGTCAGCGCCGAGGGCGCGACGTACGAAGAAGCAAAGAGTCTGATGCTCTCGCGTGTGCCCGAGGGCCAGCGACTCATTGCGATCCACACCGATCGAGACTCGTAAGTCCCGACTGTCGGGGGAGCCCTATACGGTGTGCCGGTGAGTTCAGATCCTCGCCCTGGTTGGCATGGCATCCCGCCGAGCGCCGACCGGTATGTGCCTCCGCTGCAGCTCGACCCACCCGATAAACCGGCGACGGAGCCGGAGAAGGCGCCTGCGCTGTGGGTGGAGCTGGAATACCCGGAGGGCCGGAAGCAAACAGTGAAAGGCTTCGCCATGGCATGGACCCCGGATGCGGTGTACGCGCAGTGGGTGGAGTTCTCGCGGGCCCGCGAGGCGTGGGTGCGGCCGGATCAGTGCAGACGCCGGGAGATCCCGGTCAAGACTCGTATCGGTACCTAAGCGCCAGGAGCCTGTGCACGTCCACTGCTCGCTCGAGGTGAGTTATCCCGTGTCGGTGACGCATGTGGTTGTGGGCAGGCGGGCCGCTGGTTCCTGCTGTGCAGCAGGTGTGCGGGAAAAGCAGCGGAGCGTGGGGGAGCTTTTGCCGTGCATCATGTGTGCAGGAGGCGGGCGCGTAGGGGATCGCGTTGTCTACAGTTTGTGGTTGGGTCGGCGCCGATGGAACGGGAGGCTCTCACCCCGGCAACGCTCTCGTTGTTGATGACGTTGGAGTCGGAAAATCCTTCACACGCCGCTCTGTGTCAGCGATGTTGGCGGAAACGTAGGACAACGCAACCGAAAAATCTGTTCGCTTGCTGGTTTCCTGACACTTCGCGTCAACGATTCTGACAAGCACCGTTGTCTACGGAATCGCGTGACGCGGTGCTACAGTTTTGAGTGTCTTCGTTTACAGTGGGCAACACTGTCGAACACTGCGGGACATGCTCCGTGTTCAACACGAACGCTGTCCTGGGGTGTGGGAGCCCAGAAGGTGGTACTTCTGAGCCCCCACGAAGGTGGATGGTTACATAGGCCATTCGACAAAGATCAGTGCGAGTTTCACAAGAGCCGTGGTCAGCAGTACGTAGTTAGTCGCTAGTCGTACGCGGATCGCGGCTCTGCTCTGTCTTTCGGTCGAACGTTTAGCATGCTTAGCCATCATCACCCCCTTCCCCTGTGGCACCGTCCAGGCCTAATGGCCGTTCGAGTACGACCCCGGGAAATTGGGGATGCCCCTAGTCTATGGCGCTTCCCCTACAACCGCGCCTGACGAACACTCTTTCCAGCTCATCTCGGCGTGTCGGATCCACTCCGGGCTGCTCTACTTCCCAGTGCTGACGCGGATTTTAGGGCGATCCTCGGCCCAAAAATTGTGAGCACTATTTGATGCTTTTGTAGAAGAACTCGTACAAGTGCTAGCTCAGCTTTGAGTAGAAGTGAAGAGCGGAGTGAGCTCGCGAAGAAGCTCTGAAGAGCTAGTGGTTGCGGCTTCAACCTGCTCGTTGGAGGAATGCGCTAACTAAGCGGCGTTCCAGAGCGAACGTTGGTACTCGTCCTCTTCCTCAAGAGGTGGTAGCCAGTGCTCATCTGTCTCTGCGTCGTACAGCTCGTGCTCGCTGAGGTGGGGGACTAGGTGGCGGTCGAGCCATGCGTGCCAGGCGGCGCGTTCTTTGCGGTAGCGGGTGAGCTGGGCTTCGCGGTCCTCGGTGGCTCCGAGCCGGTCTGCGAGGTGGGCGAGGTTGGTGGTGGCCACAAGTTCCCAGCGGCCGTGGTGCCGGCGGATCATTTGCAGGGCTTCCATGCCGGCCAGGTGGTCGGTCAAGGCGCGCCGAGAGATCCCGGTGGTGCGGGTGAGGTCGGCGGTGGTGGGGGAGTGGTGGCCGCGTTCGATGGCTTCGTAGGCGAGGGCTGAGACGTCTCCGAGGACCCGGAAGACGGGGCGGATGGCGTGGATCTTGCCTTTGCGCCAGGTGAGCACGCGGGCGAGCTGTTGGAAGTGTTCGGGGAGCTGCACGGCGTAGGTGTCGGCGTTGCGGCCGCGTGCACGGTCGATTCGGGTGAGGATGCCTGCTGATGCTTCTTCGAGGACGGGCAGGAGGCGTGCGATGGTGGCGTGGCTCTTGCCGAGGGCGAGAGCGAAGGTGCGGCATCCGACGTCGAGGATGTTCGTTTCCATGGTCCGCATGTAGGCCAGGACTGCACGGATGAGGAAGCGGAGGTGAATGCCTTCCCTGCCTCGTTCCATGAGCCTGTAGTCGAGCGTGGCGTAGAGGACATTCTCGAGGTCGTTCACGAGCTGATGGATGGAGTGCTGGCTTGGCTGCGGAGCGAGGTTGGGGCTACCCCCCGTGAGATTGGTAGGGCTTGTGTCGTATTTGTGCGCAGTCTTCTTCCCTGCTCGCTGGGCGGGGTCTTTCGCTGGTGTTGTGGCGGCGGTGAAGGCTTGGGCTTTGGCCCACTCGACGGGCAGGAGCCGGTCTACCTTTGTGCCGTAGAGGGCGGCGAGGCCGGCGAACTGGTTGGTCATTCCGGCGCGGACCTGGTCGAGGGTCCAGTGGCAGGCGGAGAAGTGGTTGAGGACCGCCATGCGGGCCTCTGAGTGGCTGGCGTAGCGGCTGCCGTCGTAGAGCCCTGTGCGGGCCACGGAGCGCAGCGGGCGCTCACTACCGGCCGTTGGTGCCGGTGATGTTGCGGAGCCCTTGGCGATCGCATGGACGGTGGCTGTCGCTGCCGTCGCGCGTTCCTGTGCGCGGCGTTGCTGCTCGATGCGGTACAGCTCCGGCGCCAGGGCTTTGCAAAGGCCAGCTACCGCGCTGGCGGGGTTACGACGGGTGAGGATGCCGTAAGCGTCCGTGAGCGGCGTGACGAGCCTCTGGTGGCCACCGGCCTTGTGTGCGGATCCTGGGACACGGATGCAGCCGTGAACGACGTTCTGGTGCGGGCTCGGGTCGAGACTGACAGCGCGACGGCCCAGAGCTTCGACCAGCTGCCGGGCCTCGACCGCGGTGAGGGGTTCCTGCAGGGGTACGTACAGGTGGCGGCCGCCACTGGGGGACTCGTCCTCGACGTAGGCGAGGCCGGCTGAGCGCAGGATCTCTCCGAGGCGTCGGGCGTCGTCGTCGACGACCGTCTTCCGAGCCTTCGAGGTGTCGAGGTCGAGGGCCAGTGTGCGGACAGAGCCGTCGACGTCGTGCAGCATTACGGCCGCCGGTCGCGCAGGCACCGTCTTGGTGATCTGCAGGGGAGTGGTGGGCTGCGGGTACTGGAACCGGCCGTCCTTCCACCGCCCAATGCGGTACGTCGGCTGGCCAGCGATGAGGGGTGCCAGGACCCATGCATCATCTGCAGAATCGCTACGGCGCGGCGCGGCACAAACAACTAGAGGAGCTTCTAGCACCTGGTGTAAACTCACTTTCGTACACAGGTACGCCGAGAGGCGTAGCGGTATTGAGCTCCTCACCTGGAATCTTGGCGGATACGGTGGTGGAGAGCTTGAATAACTTGATACGAAGGCCCGCCGGCTAGGCGGGCCTTCCTCGTTTAACTGGCCTTTTCGAGGGGCAGTGCCTCCTGGTTGGCGAAGTGTTCTGTGCGCAGCGCAGCGATGATGGCTTGCGCCTTCTCGGTGAGAAACGGTCCTGGCTTCATGCCCATCTCAGCGGTGATCTGCTGGAGGACCTGGAACTCCTCTGGGCTGAGCTGAACCGCGACGGTATGACGTGGGCCGTAGCCCTTGCTGGGTCGTCCAAGCTTCCGCTGAGCAGTCATGGGCTCACTCTGCCAAGGATTTTTATTTAAAGCCGCACCCGGAGACGGCGTGTCGCGCGACACTTTGGGGAGTGAACTCAAGGGCTGCATGGCTTCCTTAACGACCGAAGGACTGCAACCAATATGTCACAGTCCTTCGTCCGTTAGTAAATGACAGCAAGTGCTAGGGCTTCCAGGCCCACTCGATGAGCTTCCTCTTGGCGTTCTCTTCATGAACCGGGATAGACGTCGAAGCGAAGGCTTCGCCGAACAGGGTCCGTAGCGATCGGGCGGTTCGGAAGTATTGGCCGTGCCGGTCGATGCGGCGGGCGGGGACGCCGAGGTACTTGGCAGACTGCCGGCGACTCATGCCAGCGGCGACGCAGATTTTGACGGCCCGGAAGATGACCGCGTAGGCGACCTCATTCTCCGGGTTGGCCTTGGTCAGGATGCGTCCGACAGCGCGTTTGGCTGCTTCGGGTGTTTGATCCATGTACCTCTCCTCAGTCCACAGGTAGGTTGGCGTCAATCTTCCGGCCAGCAACTCCGTGCGTTCGCGTGTAGGCGAACATCCACAGACCGATCACCACGCAGACGGCCGATGCCTGTGAAATCACCTCAAACAGATAGAACGCCTGGGGCCAAGCCTCTAGTTCCCAAGGGAACGCGAGGGCGCGACCGATGGATAGTACAAAGCCGAACAGAATGAGCCTGGACCCTGCACGGGTGAGGCGTAATGGATTCACGTGGCTGTCGTGGAGGACTGGCCTGAACAGGATCCCCATCACGTAGGCGATGTACGCGAGAGCGATCCAATGCATGACGTGCACCGGAGGCTGGGTCAGATAGTCCACCAGCCGCGGGGAGGGGTTGGGCGCTTGGGAGGAGACTAGGGCGCCAAAAGCGCCAAGAGAAGCAGCCAGGAGTGCGAGGGAACCACGGATGCCGACAAGCCAGCGAAGCGCGAAGTCAGATTTATAGGAAGTCGCTAGATGTACTCCCAGCTGAGAGACGGCAGCCATAGCGAAAATTTGTGCGATCGCCGAGGTCCCATTTGACACAGGTATGTAGGAGTCAATGAATTCGTAAATAGGTTGGATCGTCATGACGTTGCCAACAGTGAGAAGGATTCCCATGAGCGCGAGACGACCGCTGGGACGTAGAAGCGACCTCGCCCCCTCCGGCGTATTTTTAGCGGTCAGGCGATGGAAGGTAGCACTACCAAGAACAATCAGCATGAAACTGATCGAAATAACGTGGGTGCTGTCGGTCATCCAATCGCCTCCGCAAGCTTCTCGGCATATTCGATTGCTTCCTTGCGTTGCTTGATTCGCCGACGCAAGAGGGTAATACGCTGCTGAACGAGCTCCATCAGCGGGTCATCCTCCATAGCACTCAATGCCGTTTCCCGGACATCATCAGCCCATCCCCCCTCCTTCATGGTCAGCAGCCCGACCACGACGAGCCCGGACACCATCGAGGTTCCGCTGATCCTCGAGGCTGTCACTGCCTGTAGTGGGGTGAGCTTGTTATCCGACAGCTGGGCATAGAGATAAGTGATGGCGATACCGGTTTGCTCCGCCACATCATGACGGATGTCACCCTGGTCGATGCTGTCAATCCATGCGCGATGAGAGCCGGTATGGGGAAAGCCCGTCAAAGCCGGGGGTGTGTATACATCTCTACTGAAACTCGAATTTGTCCGCACTTGAATCTCGGTCATGAGGTTCGCGATGTGAACCTGGCTCACTGCTTCCACCGACGAAGGTGGCCGCGGCCGCGTATCGAGGTCCATGTACCCGGAAAAGTGCGTTAGTGCGGTAACCGGGTCAATGTCATAGGCGCGTGCGACTCTGACGATCGTCGTCTCCGGCACGTTTCCTCGGCGTATCTGGTTTCCCACCGTAAGACGGTGCACCCCGATCATGCGACTCAGCTCGCTGCCGGACGTTGAGAGGCCGCTTCTTTCGAGCCACTGCGTGAACTCGGCGCCGGAGACGGCCATGGGATGCCCTTCGGTGGGACCAATCGGTGAAAACGGACAGGAAGATGCCCTTGTTGTCACTTTCTTGAGTTATTCTTAATTCTAAGAGAGTGACAGCAGGCTGCATCTGTAGTCTTCCAGATTTTACCGGCCACGGCCTAACCAGCCCTGCCGCCCGGATCACCGCCTGAGAGGAGGTCGCCATGGCAGACGAGGAGACCAAGGGCTCAGGAGCGATGGTGGCCGTCCTTGCTGTTGTGGGGCTGGTGCTCGCCGGCCTTCCGGTCGCCGGGGTTGGCGCGGTAGCCGTGCTGACGCAGACCGAGGAACGTACCGGTACGTGTTCGATCACGGACACCGGAACGCTGGCGTCGACGCCGACGATCCCGAATGGCTGGGGCCCTTTGGTGGAGGCCGCGGCGGAAACCGCTGGCCTGCCGGTCAGTGTCGTCGCGGCGCAGTTGAAGCAGGAGTCGGGCTGGAACGAAGGCGCTCGGAGCCCTGTGGGTGCTCAGGGCGTCGCTCAGTTCATGCCCGGCACCTGGGCGATGTACGGGGACGGTGGGGACCCGTTCTCGGCTGAGGACGCGATCCCTGCCTACGGCCGCTACATGGCTGCACTGAAAGAGCAGGTGCAATCGCTGGCCGGTGACGACGCGGACCTTCTGGTGAAGCTCACCCTTGCTGCCTACAACGCGGGCCCCGGTGCGGTGCAGAACGTGAAGGGCGTCCCGCCGTTCACGGAAACCGTGCAGTACATCGAGAAGATCCTGAACACCGGGCAGAACGAGTTCACGACCGACTGTGCGGCTCCGGCCGGGGGAGTGGCGTGGGACGGGGACCTCGGAGACGGCGAGTGGACGACCCCTCTGCCGGGCGGCGTGTTCACTTCCGGCTATGGGCACCGGGGCATCGCGGGCCTTCCTGCGTGGGCGCAGGAACACGTCGGCGTGGACATCTCGACCCCGGGCGCCGGCTACGGCGATGGTGGCCAGGTCATCGCCCCGACCAAGATCCAGGTCACAAGCTTCCTGCCCGTCGACGGCTGTGTCATCGCCAAGGTCATCGAAGAGGGAGAACCGGCGTTCAAGTTCGGCTTCTGCCACCTGAACCGCTACGACGTGCAAATGGGTGACGTTCTGGAACGCGGCGACATCGTCGGCATCGAGGGCAACAGGGCCGGTCTCGGGCGCGTGGCCACACACCTGCACTTCGAGATTTACAGTCCCGAATCGCCGGACGCGGCCTACCCCTACAACAACTTCAACCTCGACCCCGAGCCGATCCTGAAAGAGAAAGGAGCGTGGGTGAAATGACCCACCGCTCACGCGCACACCTGTACCGCACAGCAGCTCTCGCAGTCTCGATGGTCGCCCTGACTAGCTGCGGCGCTGACGCTCCGGCAGCTGAGGACAACGTCGCACCTATCTCCGCGCCGACGACCATCTCCGAAGGCTCCTTCACCTCCGCTGCGGCCGCGGAGGTTCTGGGCGGCGACACGTTCGCGTCCCCTGAGGACGCTGACCGTTCCGACGTCGAGTCGACCGCCCGGGTCGCTGCCCTGATCCTGCACTCCTGGGACACGACGGTGGACCGCACGGAGACGGCCGCCGCGGTCCGCGCGAAGCCGCTGATGAGCGACGCGTGGGCAGCGAACCAGATCGAACCCGAGCGGAACGCGAGCAACGGTGATTGGCTCGAACCAGCCGAGCACCGTGCCTACAGCGTTCCCCGGGCGGTTCCCGCAATCGGTGACGCAGCGCAGGACATCGCCCCGGACAAGGCAATCCGGGTCCTCGACGTGACCTGGCGATGGGTCGCACGGAACGAGACACCACTCGAGGGCACCGGCCAACGGCAGGTGACTCTCTACCTCGAGAAGGTGGACGGCCAGTGGGACGTCGTCGGGCACCAGACCCGGGACCTGACCGCAGCGATCGGGGGGCAGCGATGAGCCACGCCGTGCACCCATGGCCGGTGATCGTCCTGACCATCGGGGAGGGCGAAATCGTCGCTGACGCCAACGGTGACGTCCTCACCTACCCGGTGCTCGAGGACGCTTCCCCTGCCGACGTCGCGGCCGACGCCGCGTCGGAAGCATGCCGCCGCCTGGGCTTGAAAGCCTGCCGGGTGCAGGGCCACACCGAGGACGGCGAGGTGTACGAAATGATCGTCGACACCGAGTTCGGCACCCTCGAGGAGCGTTCCACCGATCCCGCGACGACGCTGACCAGCGGTAATGGAACCGTCCACGGACAGACCAGTGCCCGCAGGAGCGGGCGTCTTGGCCGCCGCCGGACCTCGAGCGGAGCGACCGCCGCCCGTGGTGGCGTGCGGCGTCCGCAGGCACGCCGTCGGAAGCTGATGATGTGGGGCAGCGCCGGGGTCTTCGTCGTGACCGTCGGGGTGTGCGGGGTCTACGTCCTCCAGGATCCCGAAGCGACACCTGCCGCCACCATCTATACGCCGCCCCCGGCGCAGCTCCCGGTTCCGGCTCCTGCCGGGTGGGACACCTACGCGACGTGGACCGCGCCGATGCAGTCCTCAACGGTCCGGGCGATCCAGGACCCTTCCGGTCACCCGGTGAGCGTGGACGGGTCAACCCTGACCGCTCATGATCCGGAGACGGGGGTGGAGCGGTGGACGCGTACCGCGCCGTTCACGATCAGCGAGGTGGCCCTGTTCACCCTCGACGGGCAGTCCCGTGTGGCGGCGTCGACCGCGCGTGAGCTGGTCATGTTCGGGGACGAACCTGATCCGATCCGCGTCGACGTTCCGCAGAACGGGACGATCGTTCTCGACGGAGGCACTGCGCCCCGGGTGGACCTTCCGAGCAAGCAGACCCTGATCGTCGCAGCCGACGGCAGCACCGTGTCCCGGGTGGTCCCCGCGGCCGCCGAACCGATCGAAGCCCTCGGCGCGGACCTGGTGACCGCGGATCTGCAGGCCGGCCGAATCTGGCGGGTCACCACGGACTCTGCCGCCCTGCCCTCCCCGGCAACACTGCCGTCCCCGGCAGAGGGTGCAGAACTGATCAACGTCCTCGGATCCATCGACGGTCGCGTGGTCGCCGCATGGAAGAACGAGGGTGGGGCAAGCGGCGGAGCAAGTGATGTGGTCAGCATCGGCTTCTACGACCTCGGGACAGCCCCGGATGCCACGGAGGTAACGCAGGCCGGACTCGTGACTCTCGAGGGCGGGGGCGTCTCAGCCTCCGGGCTGCAGCTGGACCGTGAGAACGCTCTGATGCTGGCCGGATCCGTCCTCATCGACGTCCCCGCCATGGAAGCTCACCGGCTACCCGGCGCGGGCAAGCTCTCGGCCGGGTACGCCTGGGTCAACACCGACGGTGAACAGTCGCGCATCAATCCCCACGGCGAGGTCGAGGACACCGCTGACTCCCTGCAGGCGTCCGTCCCGGACCTCATCACGGCGGACGGGAAGGCGATCACCCGTGCCACTGGATCACCCACCGGAGACTCACCGAACTCCCTGTACGCGCTGGCGGACACCGGCCCCCGTCCGACCGCCTCACCGACCTCGACCATGGCGCCGACCCCTGCGACGACAAATACCCCTGCTCCTGCCTCCACTTCCGCCGTTTCCCCGAAGGAGAACCCCTGATGAAAATGACCGCTGTGATCGACCAGACCGGAGCCCTTGACCTGGACGTGGAAGGACACAAGACCCACGCGGACTACTCCACGGTGATGGAAGCGCGGCGTTCAGTGATGACGACCGCGACCGGCCTTGCCGTAGACGCGACTACCAGCGTTGAACTGCACATCGAGGACCCGGCCGGGGCTCGGACGGTCCTCGTGCAGGCCGATGGAGCGGTCATTGAGCAGGCTGCCACCACAACCCCGGATGAGCAGCCAATCCTTGCGACCGTGGCAGTGTCGGCAGAACCGGCTGTTTCATCGGCGCCGGCTGAACCAACACCTCCACCAGCTCCTGCTCCTGCTCCTGCTCCTGCGGCACCTGTTCGGGCATCCCGGCGGGTGTCCACAGCAATTCCGGCACCCACCGAGCCGGTGACGGAATCCCCTGCACTGAAGACGGCGGTGGCGGTCCTTGAACCGGATACGGACACCCAGACGGACACGGCGCAGGTTCCTGCGGACGTCGTGGAGCAGGCACCAGTGACAGCAGCGGTGGCAGCACCGGCGGAGCAGGATGAGGTCACGACTGTAGAAGTCGTGCCGACGCGTCGATCCTCGATGCCGTCGTTCGTGGACCGGCCCGATGCGGCGTCTCCGGCGCAGCTCGGGATGCGTGGACTGCTGAATCACTTTGGTATGAAACTCGCTCCGTCCGCCGACGAGCTGGCGCAGCGGGAGGACGAGAAAGCCGTCTCTCAGCATTGGGAGGGTCCCCGGACGATCACGGTCCTGAATCCCAAGGGCGGCGCAGGCAAGACCCCGACGGTCATCTGCCTGTCGGCGGTGTTCGCCCGTATGGGTGGGTCCGGTGTTCTGGCATGGGACAACAACAACTCGCTGGGCTCGCTGGGGTGGCGGACCTACGATGCCGGCCACGAAGCAACGGTGGTCGACCTCCTCGGCCGGACGGACTACTTCATGACCTCCGGTGCCCGGGCGGGAGACCTTGCGTCCTACGTTCACCACCAGCCCTCCGACCAGTACGACGTGCTTCGCTCCGATGACCGTTCCGGTGCCAAGGCCCGTCATGAGGTCACCGGCGCCGAGGTTCACCGGCTGTACGCGGTGGCCGCGAAGTATTACCGGCTGATCGTCAAGGACTCCGGGAATACCGAGCGCGGCGACAACTGGGAAGCGATGATCAGCCACACCGATCAGGTCGTGATCCCGGTGAAGTCCGTCGATGACGCGGCCGAGGGTGCGTCGAGGATTCTCAGCGCACTACGGGCCGGGGACGAGCACGCTCAGTCCCTCGCGGACCGCGCCGTTGTGATCGTCCTGGGCTGCACTCCGGCGCATGGCAAGGCGAAGCTGGACGCGCTGGCTGAGTCCTTCCGGCCGTTCGTGAAGGCTGTCGCCACGGTGCCCTATGACCCGTCCCTGGTCGAGGGCAGGATCCGGTTCTCCTCGATGCTCCCGCGGACCCGGCGTGCCTGGCTCCGTGCTGCCGCTCTGATCGCGGAGGAGCTGTGAGCGTGACGACCAAGGGCAACCCGTTCATCACTGCACCGGAAGTAGCACCGGAAGAGGACCCGATCGACGATGACCCGATCCTGGGGCACCGTGAGTCGCTGCGCGGTCCGCAGAACATTCAGCAGACCCTGGCCGAGGAACCGGTCAAGGAAACCGAACCTGCGGCGTCAGTCACGGTGACCACGGCGACGCTGTGGCTGGTGGGCGCCTCCGGTGGGGTCGGGACCACCACGTTGGCAGGCATGTGCTCGGACAACGTCGTGGACGAGTCCGACCAGCACCCGACGTGGGCGGGACGTGCCTTGCTGGTGTGTTCGACCAGCGGGTCCTCGCTGGAGGCCGCGCAGCAGCTGGCCCGCAAATCGGCGTCCGGGCAGCTCGCCTACGAGCTGGTCGGCCTGGTCATCGTCCACGACCGGCCAAAGAACCGGCTGACGAAGCCGACCCTGGACTTCGCGCGCGGTGTCGCCCGCATGTTCCCGGTCGCCATGACCGTCCCGTATGAGGCGTCGTGGCGTGAAGTTGGCGCAACCCCACAAGCTTCCGGCACGCGTCTCAAGAGCGTGCTCCGGAAAATCGAAAAGATCGCCCACACCGGGCACTGAGAGAAGGAAACCATCATGTTCGGAAACGCACTGGCAGCACACACAATCACCACCATCAACGCCTTCACCCCGGCCCGTCAGGGGTCGGTCAGCGCCCAGCAGTTCACCCCGACCCAGCCTCCCGGCACCGAAGGTCTCACGACGGTCATGGGGTGGATCCTCTGGGGCGCCACCGCGTTGCTGTTCGTCTACTTCATCTTCGGGCTGGTACAGGCTGGTAAGGCACGCCGCAATGGGGAGTCGGTCGAGGCACCGCTCTGGCCGATGATCGGAGCACTTCTGATCGGTTCGTCAGGGGCGATCTGGGCCGCTGTCACGGCCGCCTGATCCCTACCTGACTGACACGCCCGCACAACGAGACAAAGGACAGACGATGAGCACACAGGACACGACCGACCGACCCACCGGCCGACCCGCTTGGTTCGGTGCTGCTGTCATGCTGCTGGTCCTCGTAGTGGTGGGTCTCGCAGCCTGGGGCATACGGACCTTCTTTCTCGATAACAACGCTGATGACTCCGCCGCACCGACGAGCACGACCAGCCCGGCTAGCCAGGCTCCCGGTGCGGCGGAGCCCACTCCTTCCACCACCCAAGGACCCGCCGTGGTGGAGGCTGATACCGCGTGGGACTGCCAGGCGGACCTCAGCGATGACGAGACCTCCGTCGGGGATACCGCTCCTGTCGTTGAGGAGTGGGTAGCCGCCGGCTACAACGTCGTCCCGTTCTCGGAGTTTGGAGGCTGCCAGAAGCAGCCTTCAACCCTTCGGGTCGGATACTCACACACCGAAGCCGGCGCACTGATGGCAGCGGCTACCTATGTGGTCGCGCTCGACCCCTCGGTCAGTGAGGAAGCAGCACCCGACCTCGAAGCGGCGGTGGCGGACGGACCGAATCGAGTCCTGCTGGGCGAAAGGGCGCAGCGCATCCGGGACGGAATCGAGCAAAGCGAAGACCCTACTGCCATCACGCGGCTGAATCTGATCGGCTATATCCAGAACAACTACGACGGTGACACGGCGTCTTATCTACTGGTCTATTCGGCGGCCGATTCGAATGGCGTCGACCAGACGCTTGTAGCTCAGGTCGACCTGGTCTGGGAAGACGGGGACTGGAAGCTCGACCCGGCGTCCGGCAATGACTTCAACACATGGGCCCGGTACCAAGGACAGCCCTACATCGAGTGGGGACCCAGATCGTGATTGGGGAAGTAGTAGGGGGCTTCCTGGAATCGGCTGCTGGGGACGCGATTGAGAAGCTCATCACTTTTCTCGCGGGGTGGGTGATCCAGATATTGACGGAGATTCTGAACTTCGTCGGTACGTGGTGGTTGAAGATCGGGGCGCCCGACATGGGGGAGGGCTCCGCGACTGCGCGGATCCAGACGTCGACGGTGCTCTTCGTCGGAGTCGCTGGCGTCCTTGGTACTGTCTTCGCGCTGATCAAGATCGCCCGCGATCAGGACCGCAACTCGGCGGAGAACCTGGTGATGGGAATGGTCCGCACCATTCTGACGACGGCGATCGCGGTCCCCATGGTGGCGCTGCTGTTCGCTGCAACTGACGAGCTCGCACCGTGGTTGGTCACAACCATCTCCGGGTCCGCGCAGGAAGACGGACTCGGGCAGGCCATGGGGCTGGAGGCTATCGCGGGCGGGACTATGACGATGCAGCTCGCCGGCATCGTCCTGTTCATCGTTCCTTTGGCCCTGTTGGGTGCAATCCTGAACGCGCTGATCGTCATCTTCTCCTACGGCATGGCGATTGCTCTGTGCGGTGTCCTGCCGGTCTTCGCCGCTGCCTCGCAGACCGAGCGCGGCCGCAAATCCTTCGATAAGGCCGTGGCGTGGCTCGCTGCCGTGGTGCTGTTCAAGCCTGCTGCGGCGGTTCTCTACGGGGCGGGACTCGCATTGCTCAAAGGTATTCAGGGCACGGCCGAGAACGAGCTGGGGAACACGATGATCAGCCTGATCACTGGCCTCGTCGTGATCCTCAGTGCCTCCGTCGCGATGCCTGCCCTGGCGAAAGTCCTCGTTCCGGCGATCAGCTCCGGACCGCAGGGCATGGGCGCGTCAGGGCTCGCGATGCTCGGTGGAGCACTGGCGGTCGGTGCGGTCACGGCTGGCGTCGGGGCTGCGGGCATGGCCGCGGCAGGGACCGCAGGAGGAGCTGGGACTGCCGGCACCGCAGCTGCGACCGAGGCGGCTGGAACCGTGAGCTCTACCGGCACGGCAGCGGCAACCGAGGTAGTTGGAACCTCAGGTACGGCCGGACCGGCGGGAGCCGCAAGTGCTGACGGAACGGGCGGCACACCTGCCCCGACCGGAGGTACTGGTTCTGCTGGAGGACCTGGCGGTGCTGGTCCCGGTGGCGGAGACGGAGTCAATGGTGGTGCTGGTTCTGGTGGTAACACCGGTGGATCCGGAAGTGCTGGCGGTTCCTCTGGTGGACCGACGGGTGCTGAGGAGCAAGCTCAGCGATCCGGCGCACCGGGGGCCACGGAGACTGGCGCGGACAGCAACAACAGTGGAGGAGCTGGCGGAGGTGCTGGTGCCGAGTCTGGCAGTGGCACGGGCGGACCGACAGGTGCGGAGCGGCAGACAGCCCGCTCAGGGGCACCTGCTCAGACGGAGGGCGGCCCGGGGCCCGCCTCAGGTGATGGAGGGCCCAACGGGCCAAGGGGCGGTCCAGCGGGTGCTGAACCGTCAGCTGGGTCAAATGCCCCTTCGGCGGAATCGACCTTCCCTGATGGTGACGCCGGTGGCGGACCACAGGGTGCGGGCAGCGAATCTCCGGCGGCGCAGGGATACCGAGACGGAGCCCCTGGCGGAGCCGAGAAGGCGGCAGACAAGTCAGGGCTCAACCAACAGCGCCTCGAGTTCGCAATGAGGGACGCGGCGAAGGACATGGAACGCGGGATGGAAAGCGGGAATGACGTATGAGCACTGATCAGCAGGTTGTCCGGCAGTACGGCAACATCGCCGAGGACAAGACAGCGGGGCTGATGGGATTCACCATGGCCTCGACCGCTGTCCTGGGTATCGGGGCGGTGGGCGTGTTCATCGCGATCATGATGTCCCAGATTTGGGTGGCTATCGTGCTCTCCGTTCTCGCGTTGGCCGTGGCCGCGGTGCTCGGGTCCAAGGACCGGTACGGCCGTTCCAAGCCGGAGCGGTGGATTGCCCGCAGCATGCATACCAAGGGCAAGAAAGCAGGAGCTACCACCTACAAGGCCGGGCCGGTTTCACAGATCCCGGACGGTTCATTCCGGGCGCCGGGCCTGCTTGCCGCGACGGAGCTGATCAACTTCCAGGACCTGTTCGGTCACGAAGGCGTGATGCTGTGGCACCCGCGCTTGAAGACCGGGACGGTGTTCTTCTCCACCAACTCCTCCGGTCTGGGGTTGCTCGATCAGGACCGGGTGAACCGCCTGGTCGGATCATGGGCGGCGTTCCAGCGTGATGCCGGATCGAACGCCCGGGTCGAACAGATCGCGGTGACCACCCAGTCGACCACCGATCCCGACGAACGCCTCCCGGACGCAGTGTCCGTAGCCCGTCAGCAGGCCGGTAACCACGAGGTTCCATCCTTCGCCCGGCAGGTCATGGACGACGTCGTGCAGAACCTCAACCACAATGTCCCCAAGCTCGAGCAGTGGGTGTCGCTGACGTTCAGCGGCAAGGCCAGTGACCAGGGCCGGGCGCCGGAGCGCACCGCCGACGAGCTGGTGTCCGACGTGAAGTCCCTGCTCCAGGGGTTCATTGAGGAACTGGAGTCCGCGGGTGCGGGCAGTGTGGCGCTGATGAAGGGCACGGACCTGACGGATCAGACCTATGTGGCGTACAACCCATTGGGCGCGGCAGCGGTGGAACGGGCCCGTCTGACCGGTACCGGTACAGGATTGACGTGGCATGAGGTCGGTCCGGCCTCAGCACGGACGGTCGGGTTCCCGGGCCGGTATGAGCATGCCGGCGTCGTGTCGAAGTCGTGGCAGATGTTCCGGCCGCCGGCCGGAACGTTCCGGGAGAACGCGCTGGTGGCGCTGTTGAGCCCGGATTCGAGCATGGTGCAGAAGCGGGTGACCGTGTTCTACCGGCCGCAGCCGCCGGAGAAGTCAGCGGTGCAGGTTCAGGAGGCGTTGACCAACGCGCAGTTTGCCACGAACCAGAAGGGCCGACGTCCGACCAGCTCGCAGATCATCGCCCTTGAGAAGGCGCGCAAAGCTGAGCGGGAGCAGGCCGAGGGTGCAGCCCTGGTGCGGTTCGCGATCGGGATTACCGCGACCGTCCACACCCCGGAGCAGCTGCCTCAGGTGGAGGCGTCCATCATGCGCAGCGCCTCGAGCGGGATCCAGATGCGGGTGCGTGGGTGTGACTACAACGACGATGCGGCGTTCGCGTTCAACCTCGGCCTGGGGCTCATCCCAGAAAACGTCGCCACCATTTCCGCCAGCGTGAGAAAGGCCCTCTAGATGTCTGTCTTCGATCAGCTGGTCGACAAGGTCAGCGACAAGTTCTTCGGCAAATCCGTGGCGGCGACGACGGCGGCCGCCGCGTCCTTCCCGCAGCTCACCGACAAGGGCATCAAAGTGTGCGACGGCGGGATGGTGACGTGGGTGGAACCGCCCCCGGAGTTCACGGCCACCTCGAACCAGACCGCGGGTCTGTGGCCGTTCTGCGTCGGTACGTCCTCGCCGCTGGTGGGGGCGATCCTCGGCCGGAATCTCCTGAACGGGTCCGTGGTGTGCGGGGATCCGATCAGTCTGTTCCTTCGCGGGATCATTTCCTCCCCGTCTGGGTTCATCCTCGGCCTGAACGGGCGCGGGAAGTCCTCGGTGGCTGTCCGCATGGCGTTGGCTCTGATTGATCAGGGGTTCCTGATCCTGGTGGCCGGGGACCTCAAACCTGACTTCGCCGGCGTCGTGAAGGAAACCAACGGCCAGATCATCCGGGTAGCCCCCGGTGTCGGGGCGATCAACCCACTGGACGCCGGGCCGCTCTGGAACAGGCTCGGAGGTCTGGAAGCTCCCGTGCAGCGGCAGATGCGCGCCGAGATTCACAGCCGCCGACTGATGACGCTCACCGGGCTCATCGAACTCGTGTTCAAGGAGCCCCTGGACGCGAAGAAGCAGGAGCAAACCGTCCTGTCCATGGCGATAGCTATGGCAGCAGAAAAGGCCGAAGCTGAGGGACGGCAGCCGCTGGTCGGCGACGTCGTCGACGTCATCAAAGCGGGCCCACCGCAGATCAAGGCGGCGCTGCTCATCGAGGACTCCACGGAGTACCTGCCTCAGGTGAAGAACCTCCTCGCGGGCCTGAACGCGCTCGGTGAGCACGGCCCGTTCGGGGATGTGTTCTGCCAGCCGACGACCGAAGAAATGCTCATGGACAAGTCGGTGGACTTCGACATCTCGATGATCGACGAGTCCCAGCTGATGCTGCGGGCTGCGGTACAGACGGTGTGCTGGTCCTACGGCCAGGCGGGTGTCTCGGCGGCGAAGACCATGGCCGACGCCGGGCTGATGGAGGAACGCCATCACCTGATGATCATGGACGAGTTGTGGCAGTCGCTGCGAGCCAGCGAGCTGCTGGTCCACCAGATCGACGCCCTGACCCGCCTGAACAGGACCAAGGGACTGGGTCAGCTGATGATCACGCACTCCATGAAGGACCTGCTGCTCTCCACGGACGAGCTGACGAAGATCGCCACCGGATTCGTGGAACGCTCCTCCGTGAAGATCCTCGGCGGGCTCGCGCAGAACGAGATGAGCCTCATCGAAACGGTGTTCCCGGTCTCCGAGCGGGAGAAAGCCCTGCTGGTCGGCTGGTCGGCCGAAGGGTCGATGAACCCGAACACCGGTCAGGTATCGCCTCCGCCCGGGCGGGGCCGGTTCATGCTGAAAACAGGGGACGAGCCCGGTGTGCCGTTCCGGGTGAACCTCACTGCCGGGGAGCACCGCGCCCACGACACGAACAAGGCATGGGCTGCTGCGCAAGAGAAGGTGAACCGTTGAACGATCAGGAGAACGGTTCGGCTGTCACAGTCATCGCGGTCATGGGCGCGATCGCTCTCGCGGTTGGCCTGATCCACCTCGGGGCAGTTCTGACCCCCGTGCCGGGATCCCTGCCGTGGAATCCGATCGCCCTGGGTATTGGCCTGATGCGGGGCACGCCGTGGCCGCCGGCGGCCTCGTGGTTGCTCGGGGCTGAAGCACTTTTGGTTATCGTGGCGCTGGGTTGGTGGGGGACCCGCACTCCCTCGAGGACCAGTAGCGCCGCGCGTCGGATGAGTCCGGGCGGAAAAATGCGTCCGGCCATGGAGGAAGCCCGATTGACCGAGGCTGCACGCCTCCACCCTGACGCTGAGGGGATCGGCCCGGGCCTGACCATCGGGTACACCGGGGACACCGGCACGAAGGCAGTCATCCAGGGCTGGCGCGAGTGCTCCGCGCACGTCTGGGGAACCGGTCGAGGTAAGACGACGACACAGGTTGTCCGTCATGCGACCGAAGCGCCCGGCCCGTATCTGATGACCAGCAACAAGGTTGACGGCGTCGCCGAAGTGATCGCCGCCCGGTCCGAGACCGGGACGGTGTGGTTGTTCGACCCGCAGCGGATCTGGCGGGACAGCCACCGGCCCGCGATGATCTTCAACCCACTCTCGGTCGTCACCGACACGATCAGCGCCGGCGAAGTCGCCTCAATCTTCGAGACCTCGTCCGCTCCCGGTGCCGGGTCGGGTCGGGGGGATGCGCAGTTCGATTCGCAGGGCCGCGACTTCCTGTCCTGGTGCCTGCTCGCGGCCGCGAAAAGTGACGGGACGATGAGGGACGTCCTGCATTGGGTGTCCGGTGCTGACTTCCTGGAACCGGCGGGTCTGCTCGAGCGCGCCGGTCATGCGGGCCCGGCTGCGGCGTTGAAGGGCATGGGTGACCAGCCGGAGGACACTCGCGGATCCGTGGCGGCCAGCGCGCAGCGCATGGCCTCGGCCCTCGTCCACGACGAGCTCGTGGCATGGTCGACGCCGACGCCTGGGGTTCCGATGTTCGACCCGGCCCGGTTCGTCACCGGTAAAGACACGTTGATCCTGCTCTCACAGGACGCCGCCGGTTCCGGGGCTGCGTTCGTGTCCACCCTCGTGTACGCGGTGTTCACGGCAGCGCAGCAGGCCGCCCGCCGCGCCGGTGGACGGCTGACTGTGCCGTTGGTTGCTGACCTGGATGAGGTCGGAAACGTCGTCAAACTCAAGCAGCTCCCCGAGTGGTACTCCTACTTCGGATCCATGGGCATCGTCGTCAGTGCGTACTTCCAGACCAAAGGCCAGGGCGTTGCCATGCTCGAGCGCACCGGCTGGGACACCCTCTGGTCCGCGGCCGCGATCAAGGTCTACGGCGGCGGGTCCGACGACGACGCGTTCCTCGGCTCGCTGTCCAAGGTCATCGGTCAGTACGACGCGAAGGTCCGCAGCTCCTCGACGTCGAAAAACGGGTCCTCCCGGTCAGTGCAGACGCAGCGGCGGGACATCATGTCCGTCTCCCAGCTCTCCGAGCTACCTATGAACCGGGCGTGGGTGAAGACCTCCAACGGGGGTGGAACCATCGTGCGCACTGTCCCTTGGTTCCGCGACAAGGTGATTACCGCCCGAATCGGTTCCACGGTCGAACGCATTAAGGCAGGGCAAACCTCGTGAGTGACGAGTTGAAAACCGGAGAAGACTCCGGCCGGGAAGCTGAGGCGGTTACTCCTGCTGATCTCGTCGAGTGGGTGGAACACATCGTCTCCAGACTGGAGTCTGTAGATCGCTCGAGTGGGCAGCACTGGTGCTCCCAGTGGTGGAACCACCCTGAAGCCGTCGACCGTCTCCGTGCCCTGCACGAGCGGTGGCTGGAAGCACAGGCAGACGGCGCGATGTCGAATTGGTGGGTTGGTCACTTCGACAGCCACGCAAGCATCCTGTTCGCGAAGCGCGGTCCTTTTGGTGAATGTGGGACTACCCATGTAGCCAAAACCACCCGCAGGATCTTGGCCGCGGAGCAACCTCCAAGCGGATGGTCTTGGTGAGTCGCCTCTAAAGGCCAGCGCTGCCAGCACGGCGTGTTCCCTTAGCCCTTCTGACGTGGTGACGCTGGTGTGCAGGCGGGGGAGTTCCTGGGCGTCCGGGCCCAGCGTGATGGCTTCCAGGAAGGGAAGGAAGCAGCCCTGACGGTCGGCGGCTTCTAGGGCTGTGGCCCCCATGTGTGCTTGGTCACTTGTGGGCAGGTGGCGTGCGACGAAGGTGACGCGTCGGGAGTAGTCCGCCCGGAGGTTGGAGAGAAACTCTTGGATGGAGATGGTGCCCGGCGCGTGCAGGTCGATGAATTGCACCAGGACAGCCCGTTCGTGGGAAGCACGCGACACCAATCGGTCACTGGCGACGATGGTTCCCCGCAAGGTATTAAGTTGTGTCGCTCGTTCGGTCGAGCTCGTATCAGATACAGACCGGGGGCCGGGGGCACTCTTCGCTGGTGTGGACGATGGCTTGGGGTTCCGGTCAGTCTCGTCTCGATCGTCCGACAGGTACCCCTTGAAGCCGACGAGGAAGGCAATGGAACCCAGCACCACGATGATGGTCAGGGGGATCATGGCTGCAAACCAGGGGTTCCTGAAGAAGGTGCCGATCCTGTCACGTCCGACGGTTTTGAACAGATGTACCTGTTCGCTGGCGTCGGATGGGTCGTCTGTCGGAACGTGCCGCCCGAGATGGTGCCACCGCGGCACATCAAATACATCGTACCGTGAACTATCGGGACTGTCCTGCCGGTCGTGGCAGTGCCCGAGCTATGGCCATATCACCGTGGCTGGCCGGGCACGACAAGCGGTCAGGGCGAGGGCGGTACGGGCAAGGTGCATGAGGCGGAACGAGCGGTGGGGGACGTGCGGTGCTTCATCGCACGACCGCCTCGTCCAGGGCTGCTTCTTGTCAGACGCGTTTGGCGTAGACGACGTAGTTGTCGTCGAATTCTCCGGTGTCAGGGTCGTAGCCGTCGCATGTGATCAGACGGAGTTCTGAGCCTTCGGTGTTTCCGTAGACCTTGAGGGTCGGGAAGTTGTCCTTGGGGTATTGCTCTCCGCGGTCGACGGCGAAGCGCGCCGTCGTACCGTCTTCTCTGGCGATCTCGATGATGTCACCGGGCTTGAGGGCACGCAGGTCCGCGAATACGCCAGGTCCTCCATCGGTGGCATTGACGTGTCCGAGCAGGACGGCCGGTCCGCGTTCCCCGGGGGTGGGGGATTGGTTGTACCAGCTGGCGGGTGCGCCGGGCCCGTCCGGCGGCACCTCGAGGGAGCCGTTGTCTCGCAGCCCCAACGCGAGGAGGTCAGATCCGGCACCGATAGCCGGGATCGAGAAGGAGGTGGGAGTGGACGCTGGTAGTACCGGCGGTTGCGCTGGGACCGGGGCGGCGGAGGTAGGTGCGACCTCTGCCGGCGTGGCCGTTGCAGAGGGTGCGGTGCTGGGTGCTGCAGACGGCGCGGGTCCAGCGGCGGAGGAGGTTGCCGTGGCTGTGGGCGGCGCGGCAGGAGATCCGTCGGAGGCGGTGCTGTTTCCGCATCCGGTCAGTATTAAAGCGGCGACCGCCGCAGAAACGAGAAAGCTTCTGCGGCGGTCGCTGGGTGAACTAATCATGGTGTGAATGCTGTCCGATCAGTTCGTTGTTCTTGGTGAATTACGCCTGGTCGGCTACGCGACGACGAACGACGTAGGTTCCGCCGGCTGCAACGGCGAGGACGAGGCCGCCACCGAGGGCGAGCATGCCCACGTTGCTGCCGGTCTCCTGTGCGACACCGGTGTCAGCGCCACCGGAAGGCATATCGCCCATCTGGGTTGCGGCGAGGTTTCCACACAGTGCCGGTGAGGTGGCGCCGAGGGGGAGCTTGGGGTCGAGGTCACTCGGGGAGTTGAAGACTTCCTCGGAGACGCCGGCCGTTGCGGGATCCAGGCCGTGGACGACGACGACGGCGGTGCCGGCGTCGAGGGCGTCCTGGGTGCCCTGGTTGATCTCGAAGCTGCGCTGGATGTTGTAGCTTCCACCCTGGCCACCGAGGGCAAGGTTCAGGCCCTCTTCGGGTCCGGTGGCGCCGCTGGTGGTCAGCGTAGTCTGGATTCCACCGTACTTGCCGGCACCTTCGGTGACGCTGACAATGCCGTCGCTGTTGGCGTCATCGGCGTCGGTCGGGCAGGTGCCCAGGGCGAGGCCGTGGATGTGCTGGACGTGGGGGTAGGGGCCATCCATGAAGGTCTCGGCAAGGCCGTTGACCTGCAGGTTCACGGTTGCGGTGGTGCCTTCGACGTCAACGGTGACGGTTCCGGTACCCGTGGTGCCGTTGAGCTGGCCGAGGGTGGAGGAGTAGGAGCCGGACGCGTGGGCGGCCATAGCTGGGGCCCCGGCCATGGCGACGACGCCAAGGGCGAGGGTCGGTACTGCGAGAAGCCGCATTTTCTTGTTCATGAGATGAATCCTTCACTGTGCGGTGAGCGCGTACCCATGCGGGCACGTCTGGCTGTGATTCGAGGCACTTAAGTCCTTGGATTGGTGTGATGGCTGATCATTTTTCTAATCCCTCCAAAAGCACAGGAGGAGTACCTATCGCGTAGGGGCTTTGCGAAGCCGAATGAGGGCGTCCCTGATCCGGCTTTTCACCGTGGGTAGGGGGATCCCGAGGTGGGCCGCAACCTGTTCGTAGGTGAATCCGTCATAGAACGCCAGGGTGACCGCACGGGCCTGGACGGGGGAAAGGTACTTCAACGATGCTCGAATCCACTGTTGCTCGACCATGTCGAGGGCTGTTTCCGATGTGTGGTCGTATTCCCTGGTGTACATGCGGGTGAGGTAATCAGCTTCGTGCCTTTTGGCCCGGTCTTCGGACCGGAAGCGGTCCGTCGCACGATGGACCGCGATCATCGTGACCCAGGTATCCGCGTTCCCCAGCGCCGCATCATAGGTGTGTGCCTTCTGCCAGACCTCGAGGAAGACGTCCTGAATGATCTCGAGACCGACCTGCTCATCGAGCACCATCCGGGTGCACAGGGTATACACCCTGGGCCCCATGGACGTCAGAAGGTCCGCGAAGGCGACCTCATCGCGTTCTGCAATCTTGATGAGCAGCTCGCCCATTCGTCGGCGAAACGAGGGCGAAGCCACATCACCGGCGTCGCTGGGATCACCGGCGTCACGGGCGTCACTGGCGTCACGGGCGCTCGAGCTGATGGCGTGCCTCCTGTCGCGGGTGTGCTTTTTCAGTATTCTTGATGGACCAATCGTGACCCGCCCGACTGACCGCCCGTTTCGCTGAGTATGGGCCCGTGCATGGCGAGCACTGTCTGCCTTTGACAGCTCAAATATCCGCGGACTAGTGGGAGATTACCGTCGACGCCGGGAGGCGCTGGGATTCACAGCCCTCACCTAGACAGAGGCTGTACTGTCAGCATCATCCTCATGTGCGAGTGATGTGGATTGCGTGCAAAACACACAATCTATGGCGCCGGACGACGGTACGCGGCCTCCTCCGCCACCGACGTCCGGCGCTTCCTTTGCATCAATGATCTCGCTGCCGCTGTCTTGTCGACGATCCTCAGAGCACTAACCGCCGTAGCAGTTATGAGTCAGACCAAACCTCCAGCTGAAGTGCTCCGAATCACACGAGAAAGCGCCCATGGCACCACCATGGGCCCCGGCTACCCCTCAAGGCGTGTGACGCATCATGGAAGCACAGCACATTCGCTTGCGTTGGTTCGCTGCAGGGCTCGTCCTGGCTGCCGGACTCACCGGGTGCGGTGCCGTGGAACAGGATCCCCTGAACGTCAACAGTGGTCAGTCAAAGGATCAGGGGGTCGTTGATGCTTCAGGCACGGAAGACACACCAAGCGATCCTGATGGAGAGTCCGCGGCATCCTTCATCACCGAGGATCTCGACGATGATCCGCTGAACATCGGGGTGGACGGCGCCACACTTTGCGGTGTGCAGCCAAAGGATAGCTTCCTCCGGTACACGATCATGCTGCACAATCCGACCCTCGAGACCTTCACCTTTGACGACATCAGCCTCGGCGATGCTCAGGGGCTGACTCAGGTCAGCGCCATGATTACCCCGGCCAACCGCGAGGGCCACGGAAATCACGGTGCGCCCGCTGTCGGACCAAGCGAGCACGCGCCAGCGGCCCATGACACCCCGGCGCCCACTCCCACCGCCTCCGAACCAAGTACGTTCACGGTGGAACCAGTACCTGCAGTCGGGTACCAATTCGAACCGGACAAGCACATCAACATCGTGGTGTCCGTGGCGCTTGAAGACAACGCACAGCGCGGCACAGCCGACGATGTCGTCGTCGGGTTCTCATCACCAGGCCGAGAATTCTCCGTGCCTCATGACCTGAACATCACGATCGACAGGACCACCTGCTCCTGACTTAAGGGTTCCTCCTCCTAAAGGAGAACATCCTCCCTTGAGAGACAGTGGTGTGTTTTACAGAACCGCCAAGACCTCTCTTATCTAATGGAAGCAAGCACTATATCCTCAACGACCATCGCCTTGAGGTGTTTAAACCTCCGCTGCAACCGGACCTCACGCTGCCTGACCACAAGGGGTCCCGGCCCCGGAACGTCCTCATTTGACCTGTCGCACCAAAGGATTCTTTGATCGGACCGCAGGCAGGGCTCGACCGTGGATCGGTCGACTCCAGGGCTACTCGTCCCAATGATTCGACAACTATTGTCGGCGCCTCAGGTGGGTGCCTCTGACAGTGGCTCAAACTGCAGCCGGGCGAAAAGGTTCCGCGGATGATCCCGGGCGACGCACGGCGAGCCATCCCCTTGCTCAGCAGGGGCGGCACCAGGACAGCGTTAGAGCTTTCGACGGGTGATGCGGTACACGCTGTAGATTGCGAGGATCGAACCGGCGAGCATGAAAAAAATGCTCTCAGTGCTGAGATTGTCTCGGCATTGTCCGTCCGCGCCGGATACGTAGTCATAATCGACGCAGTACGCGGTTCGCATGACAAACGCGATGGCAAAAATTGCGATAGCGGCGATGAGGCAGAGGATCCAACGCCCTCGGGGGTCTGAAGGCTGGCCCATGGGATGAGGCTACTCGGCTGGAAACCCGTCGCAAAGCGTCCCATTGGACGATCGGTCTACGGGAGCGAAGTCCGGGGGCGTTGGCAGCAGAAATGTGGGCTGCCGCGCAGAGTCACCGCCGAAAGTTACTAATGGTGAGTGCTGAGTAGGGAAGAGTGCCGTCATCGGGTGTGAGGGTGAACCACTGGCCATCGATACTGTTCGCGAAGACGATGATGCGGTCGCTCGTCTCCAGTGGATCCCCGTCGGGGTACTGATCACCCTCAGTACAGGTGATGGGCATGGACGTGATGCGGATGTCCTCATCAGCAAGTTCACCTTTAACCACCTCGTCAACCCGCATGCTATGCGTGTGAGCGTCGACCCCGTAGATCGTTGTCGTCCCTTCGCGCTCACCCTTGGAGGCTACAAATACCGCTGTGGCTTCGTCGTATCTGTCCTGGACCGAATCGAACTGGACCCAATCGGCGCAGGACGCTACCCGCTGCGAGTCGCAGCCAACGACTGCAGTAGCGATAATCAGCACAACCGCCAACCTCGCCGTGAGTGATCCCATATCTCGAGGGTAGGGAACGTCACCTACAACACCGGCACGCAACTGCCATCGTCATGGAATTGTGCCCCCAAGAACACAACAGTGAGAGCGACCCGCAGAGAGATGATGTTATGGATTGCCGGACCGGCACCACACCGTGATTCCCAGAGCCTCTTCGAGAACACGGACTTAGTCTGAGCCACTAGGGATCGGGCGTGTTGCCAGCGTTTCCCGTGATCACCAAGGCGATGAACCCAACGACCACGATAACTGTGACCAGTAGAACGACTATCTGCACCCGGTTCATGACGACTCCTAAGGCTGGTGCCTCATAGCGTACGGGCATCACAGCATGAGCTTGCGGCCGGTCCGATGAAGGGATCCAGGACAGAACGCATTCGGAAGCGGGTTCCTACATAGCTTGCTGTCCGACGCTTTCGGCCTGCGGTGGGGTGGGGTGGGGTGAAACTGCGGTTAGTCCACTGGTGAGTCGTCAGGAGGGGTGGGTGGGGTCAAGTCAGGCTGCGGAAGTGGTCTCCACTCGCGTTGACATACTCACAGGACATAGGGCTCGGACACGGTCCATGGAACACGGCGCGCCGTTCCTGACACTCTCGCGTTTGGGTGTCCTATAGACGGTCGTTTTAACCACACTATCCGGGTGATGATCGGCGCATGGCCACGTCAGCTGATCGTCTGCGGTGCTTGTGGACTCGCTGCCGCAAGTCGGCATGGTGGTCAGGCGCCGAGGTAGACGGAGATCGCCGCGAAGAGGGCGAAGCCGCCGGTGAGCAAGATCGGGTCCCACACGCTGGTCTCTCCCTCGTGGGCTTCGGTGAGTATTTCTTCGACCACCACGCTGGTCAACGCCCCTCCGGTGAGCGCCAGCACCGACAGGGTGAGGATCTCCGGGGCCTGACGCAACGCGAAGTAGCCGAGGGCCGCCCCGATCAGGATCGGCAGGGCAAAGCCCAGAGACATCAGGATCCGGGTGCGGCGCCGGATTCCGGCCCGCCGCAGGGTGGCGATAGCGGCGAAGCCTTCCGGCACGTCGGCCGGGACCTGCCCGAGGGCCAACAGCAGTCCCAGCGACGGGTTGAGGACGGTGGCGGTGCCGATCATCACCCCGTCGCTGAACAGGTCCAGGGACACCCCGGTGAAGATCGCTAGCGGCCCGGCGTTCTCCTTGCCAGCGCCGAGGCGTGCCTGGATGGAGCCGATGGACCGTTCGATGCCCATGAAGAACGCCCCACCGGCGACGAAGGCGAGGATCGGAACCCAAGGGGCGGAGGCTTTCAGGGCTTCGGGCATGAGCTCGAGGCCGACCACTGCCATGACGATGCCAGCGGCCAGGTGCAAGGACAGGGACAGGGTTCGCTCGGAGACATCAACCAGCTCCGCGGCAAGTCCGCCCAGAAAATTCCCGGTCGCCGGCAGGGCGGCCAGGACCAACACCAAAACAAATCCCTCCACGGGCCACCTCCTGCGATCCGATCGGTGACAACAGGCCCGGCTGGAGCCGACCACATCGGGTTAGCTGGACCGGTACTCCGCACAGTCTTACAGGAAGACACCCTGATGTCCCCACCCCGATGACAAGCATGTTCACGACTGCCCCCGCCGAAATCCCCTCCGGGCCCCTCAGGGGCGAAAAAGGACCACCGCTCACCAATCCGGTGTCCCGGACACCGCCGCAGTACATTGCTGCAGGATGTGGTCGGCGGGCGGGCACGCCGCAGGGGCAACAACGCCCCCCGCCCATGCCGATAACGTTAGTCAGCACCCCTGGGTGTTTTCCTCGCGACTGCTGAAGCTCCGGTCAGCTGGCCGGAGCGACCCATGGCCCAGTTGCCGTGCAGCTGTGGAGATCAGCGCATCTGGCTGAGCAGCCCTACCATGCCGACTCAGATCCCGGTGGAGTCCGCCCGTGACCGCGCAAATCCTGGCACCGGTGTGCTGGCGAGGCCACCGCAACCTTGCTGAGGTCATCACTTCCCGGCCGCTGCTGGTTCGCCGCGAGCTGAAGGTCTCCTCGTATCACCCAGCGAGCTTCCCCCTGGGCCGTTGCCGATCTCAGCGTCCATGCAGCACCTCCCGACGGTGTTCCCGCTTCCGACTCACCGTGCGTCTCAATCTTCTGGCGGAATTCTCCATCACCGGGCACCTCGCCGCAGCTCGAACAGAGCGTACACGCGCCCGTTCCCTGCTCACCGCACCCAAAGTGCACCTCGCCCCGCGCACGCGCCAGTCCTCGTGCGCGATTCCCGTCGGCAGGTATAGTGGCGGGCCCTGCTTCGAGCGTTCGCCAGACCGCCAACCAGCTCCAATGAAACACGCCACATACCTTCGACAGCCACGGGACTGTAAGAAAAACGGTCGGTCACACACCGATCGCGGAGAACATGCGCAACGGCACCCGAGTAAAGACGGTATTGACGGAGATCGGTCCGGTCGAGATCGAAGTGCCACGGGATCGGGACGGGTCGTTCGAGCCCGTGATCGTGCCCAAGCGGAAACGACGCTTGAACGGCATCGACCAGATCGTGCTCTCGCTGTCCGCCCGCGGGCGGACGACCGGTGAGATCGCGGCGCACTTCGAGGAGGCGCTCTACCCTGTGCTCTTCGTCGATGCGATCGTGGTCAAGGTCCGTGACGGGCAGGTCCGCAACACCCCGTTCTACGTCGTCATGGGCGTCACAACGAACGGGGAACGGGAGATCCTGGGCATCTGGGCCGGCGCCGGAGGCGAGGGCGTCCGGTTCTGGTTGCAGGTCTTCTCCGAGTTGAAGAACCGGGGTGTCCAGGACGCCTCGTCAGAGGGCAGTTCTCCGGTTGATGGAATGTGCCGAGGGGTAGTTATCCATCGGCAACGTAGGCCGTGAGTGGTCTCAGACCACTCCCGCAAGGTGATTGCCAGAGCTGACGATGGCGCCACAGTGCGCGGGTGCTGACAGGAAGCCCGAGATTTTTGGCGAATATTTGTCCAGGTACTTTACAGATTCGACTCGTATGCTTGGGTCATCTTCATATGCGATGAGGATTGACCCGGCCCGCCGGGTCCGAGCGTCGACGAACATTCGGAACCTTCACCCCCGATGTCCGTCGGCGCTCCTTCATGTACAGACCCCTCGTATTCAATTTGTGCTTGATGGAGCATCACCTTGAGTTTGATGTGTCCCAGCGTCACGGTCGTATCGTCCGCCGTGGCAACCAAAACCCCGAGGTCGCTATGCCGACGCAGGAACAGGGGCAACGCCTGTCAGCGCCGCGAACTGGGCTTCATTGCTCACCCGTTGCCGCTGTCTCCCAACGTGACGAGCAGTTGGGATGCGACGTCGGTACCAACACCAGGCAGGTCCTGCAGCATCGGCGCGTAGGAGTCCAGGATGAGCTGCAATTGAGCGGTGACTTCTTCGATCTCGACGGTCAGGTGCTGATACCGGGTGGCCAAGGTTTTCAGCACCCGTGCTGTCACGTAATAGGGGTCGGCGGGGTGCCCTGAAGGTCTGGCACGAACCATCGCCCCGATCATGGTGGTCGTTGCCATGCCCTGGTATTTAGCCCGTAGCGTCTCCGGCGCGGATACAAGTAAGCCCTTGATCTAGGTTAATCGTCGCGCTCCTGGCCTTCATCGCTGATGCCCTGGGCTGGGCTGGCCTATGCAGAAACCACCCTGAGGACGGAACGGACTCGGCGGCAAATGAAGAGGGCGATCCGGGCAGGCGAAGAGTTGGCAAAGGAGTCGAGGAAATCGCGGATTCCACCTAGGAACCGAAAATACTTGCTCTGATCGCCCCGCAGCCACCGCGGCTGTTGACTTACCATTGACGCCCGCTCTGCGCGTTGCTGCCTGCGCCGCGGATGCGGCGGTGAAAAAGGTTTCCCGAGTAGTAAATCACTTCCGCTATGGCTTTGAAGTCAGGAATTCCACGGATCGCGTAGGTCAGTAGGATCTTGGCCGTCAGCTGACCGTTTTGGCGCGGTTGAACCCTCGGGTAGAAAACGGACAGCGCTACGGGGCGGCGTCCTCGTTAGCCCAGGCCTCTGCGTAGAACTTTGGGGATAGGGAGTACAGCAGTGCGGCATAGGTATCAGGTTCCATCGCCTGTGCTGAATCGGGCGGGATCTCCGGGGCGAAGGCGGACACGCCCAGCCCCGCTTCACGATCCTTCAGGGTCAGGCCGGCGGCTTCCAGGATGGTGGAGTACATGTTCAGCTGGTCCACGCCGGGGCGCAGCGTCCGGTTCTTGTCCCCGCCTGGAATCCAGATCCGATTGAAGATGGTCCGGTTGTTGTTGTCGTCCAGCTGCTCGTGGAAGGCGTCGCTAACACTCATGTGCTTGAGGTGGTCGCCCATGATCACCACGGCGGTGTCGTCGAGGTAGCCCTTTTCCTCCATGTACTCCACGAACCCGGTCACTTGGGTCATGGAACAGGAGTACACGGAGGTGAGCGCGTCCTGCGTGTCCACGGGGCAGTAGTCGTAGACGTGCACCGGCTCGTGGGTGTCCAGCGTCAGCATGGAGAGGTTGAACGGCTGACCGGTCTTTTCCGCCTGGGCGTGCAGCTTATCGATCTCGTTCTTGGCGTTGGCCATGAGACGCTCGTCGCTTAGGCCCCAGTCGCTGCGGAAGTTCTCCTCCGGTTCGCCAGCGGCGCGCCAGTCGGAGAGCCCTTTCACCTCAGAGTAACCGTGACTGCCCAGGAAGGTGTCCTTCGCCGCGAAGGAGGCGTTGGCGCCGCCCATGAAGACGTTGGTGTAGCCGTTCTCGTCCAGGACATCACCCAGGCATGTGGTGCCTCCCAAATAGGTATCGACACGACCGCCGAGCTCGTTGAGGGCGCTTCCGCTGAGGGTGCTGCTGATACCCGCGGCATGCCCTCCGCCCTTCAAAGGGACGCCGCATTGCGTCCCGACGAGGCCTGCCATGGTCCAACCTCCGCCCTCGTATTGCTGGAGACCGTCGACGCTCTGCCAGCCGTCCGAGGCCTTGGTGGCCTCTTTAAGAGGAGCGAACGCGTCTTTCTCGAACAGCTGATCGTTCGCGAGGGTGGCCTCGCCGGATTCGAGGTAGATCAGCACCAGGTTGCGCTTGTCCTTGTCGCTGGTAACGGTCGGCTCCGCGTAGTAGTCGCCAAGGTCGTATGGAGAGTTCGCCGCGTCGACGTAGTCCTTCAAACCCACCGTGCTGGCAAAGGCCGTGGTGCCGCCGACGACCACCGCGGCCGCCAAAGCGGTGGAAACGATGCGCATGATCCATTGGGCACGAAGCGGACGCGTGACACTGTTGGTGCTGCGGCGCTTGCGGCGCCGGGAGTGCTGCCACAGGGCGATCCCGACGGTGATGAGCAGGGGAGCGACGCCGACGGCCAGAACGGCGATCCAGATGATGGTTCCGCCTCCGCCGTCGGTTTCCACGGAGACGAGGTTCAGGAGCATCTGACTCACGGAGATCTTGCCCCAAAAGAAACGGATACCGACGGCGGCGATGAGCAGCACAAGCCCCGCCCAAATCAGGACGTAGACCAAGATGCGTCCCACAACGACGCCGACCCGTCGGGTCACGTTCGAAATCCGGCCGTGCATGGAAACACCTCGCGTTCGACGATGCCCGCGTGTTCGCCGAACACCCTTGACATCCGACCCTTTCTCGGGCCTTTGAAAGCCTAGTACCGTTAAGCGAGCCGTTCAACGTTGTTCACCTGTGAGTCATCGTTCGTACACCGCAGCAGGGACCGCATGGCTGTCACTGCAGCTTGCGCCCCTGGCGAGTTTCGAAGGCCAGTGAAGCCCGCTTCTCATGGCTGGGAACCCAGGAGCTCAGTAGCTCGACACGGGCATGCCTCGGATGTCGGTTCGTAAGCAGCACAGGCAGAAGTCGGGATTGCTCGAATAGGGCGTCTGTGGCCGGGATGGAAGAATTGGGTCCGCCGCCCACTGATTAGGAGCACACCATGAATCCCCGCACGCTTTTTCGCACCGTCGCTGTGGCAGAAGCGTTGACCTGGGCTTTTTTGCTGTTGGGCATGTTCTTCAAGTACGTCACCCGCACCACGGAGGCCCTCGTACCGCCAGCCGGAGCCGTACATGGGTTCGTCTTCCTGTGCTTCGTGGTCGCGACCGCGTTCGTCTGGATCAATCAGCGCTGGTCGCTCATAACAGGCCTCCTTGGGTTTGCCTCGGCGATCATCCCCTTCGCGACGGTTCCGTATGAACGTTGGATCGAGCGACGCGGGCAGTTGAGCGCCGTTTGGCGCCTCGCTCCTGGTGCGGAGTCGCCGCGGAACTTGCTCGAGCAACTCCAAGCGTCGGTTCTGAGGAGCCCGCTCGTCGCACTGGTCGTCACCATCGTCGGGATCTCGGGCGTTTTCACTGCCCTGCTGCTTGTAGGCCCGCCAGGATCCTCGAGCTGAAGAGCGCGCCATGCGCGATTTGCAGAATTCATACAATCCGGAGCAACTCCTGCCCGAAACGCTATCGATGGACTTATAGGCAAGGCAGAATATCGAAGATGTGCAGCGCAGGTGGGGAAACGGCTACACGATCCTGCGCTCCGTCAGCGGACCACCGCCTGCCGTGTCACGGCAACCCGCAGTAGCTGTTATTCGTTCAGCTCAGGTGCCATTGTGGGGCTAAATCAGCTTCGAAATGACATGCTTTGACCCTTAGATTTTTATTGGAGATGTACTAGATGTATCGCTTCCTATTCTCCGCTCAATGGATGGGGTGGCTCGCAATGGTCATCGTGCTTGCCGCAGGATGTGTGGGACTTGGACGCTGGCAACTGGAGCGCCGTGAGGCGGTGGTGGAGGACATCCGGCGCATTGAAGCGAATTACGACGCTGCGCCGGAACGCTACGTGCCGGGGGTGAACGACTTTGACAGTTTTGACCCGACCCGAGAGTGGACGCCTATCACCTTCACGGGTACGTACGACGTCGCGAACCAGACGGTCGCTCGGAACCGGCCGCTGAACGGGCAACCCGGTTACGAGGTGCTCACTCCCTTGAAGCTCGAGGACGGAACAGCTGTGATTATCGATCGCGGTTGGCTGCCCATTGGCAACGCCAAGCCCGGGCGACCCGACGAGATACCGGCACCACCCGCTGGCCAGGTCGAGGTGACCGCAAGAATGAAGCCGGGTGAGCCAACCGTGAACCGTGGCGCCCCTGAGGGGCAGATTGCGTCGATTAATCTTCCTGCCCTCGCGGAAAGGGTGGACTACCCTTTGCAGGGTGCTGCTTACGGGCTCTTGGCACTCGAACAGCCAGCAGCAGCACAGACACCAGTTGCTGCCCCGAAGCCCTCGGTCGATGAGGGACCGCACCTTTCCTACTCGTTGCAGTGGTTTGCGTTCGGAGTGCTGGTTTTCATCGGCTTGGGGTACGCGGCACGGCAGCAGCGAAGGATCAACGCCGAGCAGGACGGGACTGCTGTAAACCGCCCGGTCCGCCAGCGTCGTCGCCCCTCCTCCGAGGAGGAAGAGGACGCCATCCTCGATTCGCAGGGCGTCCGTTAGTAAGTCGCCCCCAACCCGCCACTCCTGCTCTCCTGGTCAACACTGTGGGCCATTCTTTGGATGAAACTGTCCAATAGACAGCGCGTGCCGTCTGGCAACGTTCATCAGTAAGTGGTTCTCTCAAAACCGTCCACGAAAGTGGTGCCGAATGCGTTCAGAGCATCTTCCACCCGATCACCCAGCGTGCTCCGTCACCGCCAGTTGGCGTCTGATCGTGTCACTCATGAAGTCGGTCACGACCGTTTCCTCTTAGATCAAGCCCTGCCCTCACAGACTGTTTTGCTTCCAGTCACCTTTCCGGGCAGCACCTGCCGCACCCGAGATGAGAAGCTCAAGGGGACCTCGGACCTTCAACCGGTGGAAGAGAATGCCGAGCCCTACCGCAATCACCACTTGTACCCAGAACAGTTGCACTGCATCGGGTGATGGATTCAGTTGGCCGGCCGCGCTCATGACGGCTATATGCAGCGAATACAGCGTCAGCGTCATGGCCCCGGTCGCTGACAACGGCAGGAGTAGGTTTGGGTACTTGCGTGTCACCAGGAAGCAGATAGCAATCGTGGCTGTGGCTGATCCGGCTACATGCAGAAGGTCCAGCGGTGCGCCCGAGTGCGGTGCGCTGACGGCGAGCCACCACCACGACCCGGACTGGTTGATCCCGGTAAGGCCTACGTTGAGCATTGTTTCAAGGGGGTAGGCGTTTCCGTCGGGCGTCCTCAAAAGGGCTTGTAGCCCGCCTCCGCGTCCGAGCAGCTCGGCACTGATCAGCTTTGCCATGATGGCCGTTGCGAGTCCTGCACCAAGCAGTCCTAGCTGGACGCCGAGGCGTCGGAGGTTGAGGCGGCCGATAGCCATACCGATCAGGACGAAACTTAGCCATTGCAGGACGGGGTAGTAACCCGTGAGGAAGACGTCGGCAAAAAGTGTCCGGGGTTCGAAAAAGTGTTCAAAGGTCGGGTTCGCACCCAACGAGGACGGGTCTACATTCTCCCTCACCAGTGGCCGCAGAAGGTACGCGGCAGCCGGTGACAGCAGTGTCCAAGCAACAGCCCATGCAGCCAAAGCCTTGAACGGCAGACCTGTGAAGGGCAGGGCGACGAGAAACAGGATGCCGTAGTGGAACAAGATGATCGCAATGTTCGTCTCCACTCCGCCGAGTACCAACCCAGTCAGAGCGATGATGAGCGCGCGGATGACGATGCCCCTACGATCTGCAGCGAGGGCCCCATCTCGGTGCGGCGAGCTTCCACCCGTCAGGAAGGCGAGCCCGATTCCCGCAACAACGGCGAAAAGACCTGATGCCCTGCCGGAAAAAAAGAGCGCTATCCACGTTGCATTGCTGGTACTTGATGAGTAGAGCGGAAAAATGTGGGTGCTCATCATGCCAAAAAGAGCAATTCCGCGAGCTGCATCGATTCCGGTCAATCGCCCTGGGAAAAGCTTCGTATGCACTTCCAGATAGTCTCACAGTGTCCCGCGCCACCATTGACCCTTCGGGAAGCCACTCAGAGCGCTTCATGAACAACGGAGACCGCCGGGACGACACCTATGTGGTCATCAAAGCAAACGATAGTCGGGTCCTCAATCAGACCGTTCTGGTGGTCCCGGGTCGAGTCGACATACTCAACCCAAGCTGGTGCTCGGGCGAGTTAGGTTTCGCATGTAGGTCGGAATCAGCGGTGAGGGCGTGCGGGCGAACAGCGCGGTTGGCAGTTCCGCAGGGCCTCTTTCGCGGCCCTTCTAACGGCGTGTTGCCGCAACACGCCGAGTTGCGTTACCTGAACGTGACTATTGATACCGCCCTGGGGTATTCTCCTCAGGTGATCCCGGCACCCGTCGAGATCACTCTCCCGCGCAGAATGCCGAGCCCTGCCGCTGCTCCCGGGACCCGTTCGTACAACCCATTTGGCAGGGACGGGGGAACCACGTTTCCACCGGGTCATAGCACGTCAGTGCGATGACCCTCGGGGTTAAGTCGATCCGACAACCTAGGCACGACCTGAAGTAGCGTCCGCGACTGCAGGAATGCGCAGGCTTGAACGACGGCCGGGTGACTCCCATCCGAACCCGACAGCTCACCCCGCAGGCATGGGAGAGGCAATCACCATGTCACGTTCATCCATTCCTGCGCGCCACCGCGCGGTCGTCACCCACTCGATCGCCCTTGAAGGCCTGTCGTACTCCGCGAAGACCGGCGCTGTGGCGCTGGGCAAGCCGGCCATCATTGCAGCTGCTACCGGCGGCCTTGTTTTCGCTGTTGGAGCCCCCGCTGCTCAGGCCGGAACCTATACGCAGGACACCTCCAGCGCTGTTGCTGTACAGGCTCCCGCAGCCACCGTTGCTCCTGCACCCGCTCAGGTTCCTGCAGCATCTGCTGCCGGCGTGTACACGGTTGCCTCCGGTGACACGATGGGCGCTATCGCCGCCAAGCACGGCGTGAACCTCGACGCACTGCTGGCAAGCAACGGACTATCCTACGCCTCGGTCATCTACCCCGGCCAGCAGATCAAGCTCTCCGGCGGCGCCGCTGCCAGTGTTGCCGTCAGTGCCGCCACGGTTCCGGCTGCCGCACCTGCCAACCAGGTCTTCTACAGTGCACCTGCCGCAGCGCCTGCTCCCGCGGCGGCGCGTGCAGGATTTTCCCTGACCTCGGCCTCCATCGCCCCGATCACGCCCGCTCCGGCGCAGCCCACCGTCGCCGCCAGTGGTGTCGGTGCCGCCCTGGTCGCCTCGGCGTACGCACAGATCGGTTCAACCCAGGACTGCACCGTTCTTGTCGAGCGGGCTCTGCGCTCGATCGGCAAGAATGTCGGAGACCTCGGCCCGATGCAGTTCTTCCAGTTCGGAACTGTCGTTGCCACCCCGGCACCCGGTGACCTCGTAATCCGGCCGGGCCACGTCGCCATCTACGTCGGCGGCGGCAAGGTCATCAGCAGCGGCATGAACGGCATCAACGCCACCATAGAGCACCCCCTGTCCGACCTCGCCGGTTCCTCTTTCGTGCGGGTGAGCGGCTAACCCCACCTTCCGGTGACGTGGTCGACATAAGCTGAGATAGCGGCAAGTGCCCTGGACGGGGGTGCTTGCCGCTATTTCATTGCGCGCTCGGCTCTTTATTGCGCTCCCGTCGCTACCTGCTTGGATGACGGTCAGGGTGAAGGTTCGGCACGAACTGCTGGTACCGCTCGTTATGCTTATGCTTCTGCTTCCGTTTCTGGGCAGGATGGCATTGAGTGCCGTATGTGGTGCTCCGGGCTCGATACGCTAAATCGCAGGTGAGACCGTGACGTTGGGATGGTTGGACATCAGTGAATGACCCGTGGGTTAGTGGACCGGTCTGGATACCCGAAGCCCCACCGACATGGGCGACCTACCTGGCGCCGACACTGCAACCCATCCCGCTGATCCCTGCCATCGCCTTGGTGCTTGGCCTGTTGTACCTAGCCGGCGCCATCCGTCTGTGGTCGATGGGGCGGTCCTGGCCGGTATGGCGGACAGCAATCTTCCTGGCGGGCTGCATCATCATCATGATCACGATGGGGGCAGGAGTCGAGGGCTATGGGCTGCGCATGTTCTCGGTGTTCATGTTCCAGCAGCTGACTCTCATGATGGCCGTTCCCCCGCTTCTGGTCCTAGGCAGGCCCGGCACCCTATTGCTACGGGCAACCCCTCACCGTGGACTCGGGCGCCCGATCCTCCGGCTCGCCCACGCAGGACTGCGCTCGAGGTCCGCCCGGATTGTTCTCCATCCGGCGTTCATGATCCCGGTGTTCCTGGTCAGCTTCTATGGTGTCTACCTCAGCGGTATCGCCGACGCGATGCTGCCGTCCTGGTACGGGCACATCACCCTGGAACTGCTGTTCCTGATTTCCGGGGTGCTCTTCACCGTCCCCGTGCTCTCGACGGACCCACTGCCGGTGAAGCAGTCCCACTTCGGCCGGTTCCTCGACATCTTCGCCGAAATGCCTCTGCATGCGTTCTTCGGCGTCGTCCTGATGATGGCCACCACACCTGTCGTCGACTTCTTCGGCACTCTGCCCGCGGGATGGGACGTTGATCCGATGACCGATCAGGGTATCGCCGGCGGGTTGGCCTGGTCCTATGGGGAGCTGCCGTCGGTGCTGATGCTGCTGATCATCATGGTGCGCTGGCAACGCGATGACACCGTGACATCACGGGCCATCGACCGAAAGCACAACCTGGAGGGAACACCGGAGCTCGACGCCTACAACGACTATCTTGAGCAGCTCAGGCAACGCGCTGCACGCCACGACCGCCAGCGATAGGCGCGTTGTCCGCGTGTGGGCGCTGCGCCCATACGTCATTGCTCGTGAGGTGGGCTGTGGGCTCCGCTTACCCGTCCGTCTGGGGCGACGTTGAGAAGAACCTTGTTCCTAGCTTGCAACGAGTCGAACAGCTTCGCGGAAGTCTTCGAGAGACGTCAAGGCATTATGGTTCTGGTCATCCAGGAGAATCAGCGCCGGCGCCCGGCTCACGCCGACGCGCGTGGCTTCGGCTCGGTCGGCTTCAATGCGTGATCGCACCTCGGTACTGGTCATGTCGGCTTCGAACCGGCCTGTATTAAGTCCGAGTTCACGGGCAACAGCCACATAGGTGTCGATGGTGAGGCGGGTGTGCATGCGCGGTAGTTCCTGGGCGTCCGCATCAAGGGTGAGTGCTTCCAGGAAGGGAAACAAGCAACCTTGACGGTCAGCTGCCTCAAGAGCTGCCGCGCCGAGGAGCGCCTGATCATTGCTGGGCAGGTGACGGGCGACGAAGGTGATCCTCCGTGAGTAGTCCGCGCGGAGGTTGGAGAGGAACTCCTGAACAGAAATGGTGCCGGGCGCATAAAGGTCGATGAATTGCACCAGGACAGCCCGCTCGTGGGAGGCACGCGCGATCAGACGGTCACTGGCCCTGATCGCGTCCCGCAGGGCAGCCTGCTGTGCTGCACGGTCGGTCACGCCCGTGTCGGACTCTGTCTGAAAACCCGATGAGGAGCTCGAGGGTGTAGGTGAAGGCTCGTGATCCCGGCCGGGCTCATCGCGGTCGTTCGACAGGTACCCCTTGAAGCCGATGAAGAAGGCAATGGAACCCAGCACCAGGATGATGGACAGGGGAATCATTGCCGCAAACCAGGGATTCATAAAAAGGTGCCGATCCTGTCACATCCGACACCGTCGAACGGATCTTCCTGTTCGCGGGAGCCGGACGGGTCATGTATCGGAACGTCACGTTCCGAGATGCCGCCACCGTGGCACATCAAATACATCGTACCGTGAACCATTTATGGGGCATGGTTTTCCGACAAGACCTCAACACTTCTAGGATGCTTGGAACGATATGGGACAGTGTCATAGTCGGTGCTGCTCGAACCTCAGGTGCATGGTACTTGCCGGGCACCATTCATAGGACCGCTTTTTTGCCGCAGCCGGCCCGTTGGAGGTACCTCGCTCCGGCCGCGGTTCCACCCTGAGGGGAACGGCATGACTTCAACACTTTCCCGCCCCACTCCTGCCACGGAGCACGCATCTTCGCCGCGACGGCCAGCACCCTCTGCTGATCCCTGGCACTGGGCTGTCACGGGCGCGTCCCTCCTGGCTGTGCTCGCCGCGGCGACAAGCCTCAACGGCGTCGTGGAGCCCTGGACGTGGCTCGGCCCCGTGGTCCGCACACTCGTCCCGGTGCTGCTGGCGATGGCGCTGACGCGGGCCCTGCGCCTCAATGGAGTGCTGGGCGCCCTCGTGGGGGTGCTCGCGCTTGTCGGAGCCCTCACCGCCCAGTTCTTCACCCGGCAGAGCATCCTCGGTATCGTGCCGGGGCCGGGCACCTCGCTCGAGCTCCGGCGCCTCCTTGCTGAGGCGGAGGAGACGGTCGTCTCGCAGGTGGCTCCCGTACTGCCCGGCCCGGGGATCTTCCTCACCACGTGCGCAGCCCTGGGGCTCATCGCCATCATCGTGGACCTCTTCGCGGCGACGATGCGCATGCCCGCCGCCAGTGGCCTGGGCCTCCTCATCGTTCTGGTCGCGCCGGCCATCGTGAAGCCCGACGGCATCGGGATGTTCGCCTTCGTCGCCACCGCCCTGGCCTACCTGCTGCTCCTCGCGATGGCGCAGTGGCGCGAGAACCGCCTCGCGTCCAGTGGCGTGCGGGCTTCGTCGGAGTTCGCGGGGCGCAGCGCGATCATCGGCTCGGCGGCCCTCGCCGTGGCCGTGATCCTGCCGCTGTTCGTGCCCGGCTTCAACTCCGGCGCCTTCCCGCAGGGCGCGCGGCTCAACGTCTGGGGAAACGCCACCGGGCTGAATCCGGCAGTGACGCTCGGCAACGACCTCCGCAACCCCACGGGCTTCGGGCGGATCGCCTACGCCACAAACTCGGATACTCCCCTATACCTCCGAGCGGTGACCCTCGAGGACTTCAGCGGCCGGCGATGGGAACCTGACCAAAGACTCGACGACCGCGAGCAGGGCGTCGCGGAGATCGGTGCCGAGGACGGCGCCCCGCAGACCGCGCCGGCCGGCAGCACCGTGTTCACGCGCGTCACCACGCAGAGCTACGCGAGTCCGTGGCTGCTGGCCCCCTACGCACCCGTGGGCATCACGAACCTCTCCGGCACCTGGGCTTGGGACCCGGCGAACCTGTCGGTTCTCGCGACCGACGGCGGGTCCACCGCACGCCAGGAGTACCTCGTGCAGAGCACCTCCGCCGAGCTCACGCGCGAGGGCCTCGGCGCCATCGGCCCGTCTGACTACGACGATGTGTCGGAGGTTTTCAAGGAGCTGCCGGAGGACACGCCCGAGATCGTCCGCACCCGGACGGACGATGTCACCGGCGAGTTCGTGAACCCCTACGACAAGGCCCTCGCTATTCAGAGCTACCTCCGCGGCCCGGAGTTCACCTACTCCGTGGAGGCACCGGTGGACGGCGGGTACGACGGCAGCGGCGTGGACGTCATGGCACGCTTCCTCGAGTCGAAGTCCGGCTACTGCGTCCACTACGCCGGCACCATGGCCGTCATGGCCCGGGCGGCGGGCATTCCCAGCCGGATGGCTATCGGCTACACGCCAGGCAGCCCCACGGGCAACACCAGCGAAGGTCCCGGCGGGACGGAGCTGCGCGAGTTCGTCGTCGACTCCCGCAACGCGCACTCCTGGCCCGAGCTGTACTTCGAGGGCGTGGGCTGGGTCCAGTTCGAACCGACTCCGTCGCGTGGCGTCGTACCCACCTACGCCCAGCAGTCCTCCTCACCGGTCGGCCCACGGGCCGACGACGGCGACACCCTCAACCCCGGGGCTATACCCGACGCGAATGGCCAGACCAGCCCCGCAACTGAGCCGCCTAGTACCGGGGGTAGTACGCAGTCGACAGGGCCCCAAAATCATGCGCTGTCCGGTGCGGGATTTTTGGCCGTCGTCGGAATCACATTGCTCGCACTTTTCCCGCTGTTCCTGCGAATAGCGCGGACCAAAGTACGACGACAGTCCGTCGTGGAGAATGTCGAAGGCGGCAGCCACGGAGCAGCGACGGCGGCTTGGGCGGAAACGACGGAGATCGCCGGCGACCTTGGCTATCCATTGAACCCCACGGACACCCCCCGCACATTCGCCGAACGCCTCGCCACGAATGCTTCATTGAGGGGTGAACCTGCAACGTCGCTTTCGCGGCTCAAAACCGCCTATGAGCACGAGGAATACTCCAATCACGGTCTGGGAAGCAGGACAGGAGAAAGCACCGGAGCCCAGCCACCGGCTGTACTCGTGCGCCCAGCGGCAGCCCTCCGTTGGGCGGACGTCGATGCAGTGACCCGGGCGCTCCGTCACGGCAGCTCTTGGTCGACCCGCCTTAAGGCCCGCCTCTTTCCCCAGTCGCTGCTCAACCGCTTCCGGGACAGCTCCCGCCGATAGCCGTATAGCCCTCTCATTATGGGATTGCGTCACCGCCACCGGTGTCGCAAGGGTTGGTGCCTTCCACCCGCTACAGATCTGTATGGCTCTCGTGCATCACCAAGCGACACTGACCAGGGACAAGCCGCACTATGAACGACTGAATCACTTCGGCTCTACAGGTAGTAGTTGATGGATGTACTTCTGCCAACTCGGAGCGGCTCCTTGTCCCGTCCACGACAGCTCACTTTTGGAGGCCTTCATGTCCTGTGCGGCGGGGTCTATCGGGTGTTCCTGACTGGCGGTAGCCGATCCGTCCCGGATCTACTTGCCACTCTGAATGCTCATCATCTAGGTTGGCTCCGTTGGAAAAGTTTTACCACTGTCCAGCCGCGGCTAGGACGGTACCGCTGACGGCCGGACTGACCATCAGTGGCTACTTTCCGTCACCTCGAGCCTCACCACTGTCGACGCCTCTCACCAGAGCGGTTCCTGCTCCAAGCCCCCACCACTGAACTGCAGCCCGGCGTAGGCTGTACTGACCAATCCGCACGCCGATGGTTAAGAGTCCTCTACGAGCCAGCATGCATTAACTCCACCGCTCACGGCTGGTGAGTCCACGCGCAATTGCACGCGATGGGAAGTGGAACGTCCTTGGTCAGCTCCCTCATCCACCCCATTCGCGCCTATATCTACAATCTTCCAGCCAACCACCGCGTAGTTCTCACTCAATGCCTGCACTGCACATTGTGCGGTGGCCTCGGGGTCTTTGATCACTTCAAAATCGACGGACGTGAATCCATCCTGCTCGACGTTGAAGCCCACGTCCTTGCTGCTCACCGGTTCCGTACTCGTCAAAGACAGGAAACCGGCAATAATGACTGCGAGCACTAAGGCAAGGATTAAGAGCACCCGCCTTGATCGTGCCGTCAAGCGGGTACCAGGTCCTCCGTATCGTTCCGTGAAGGAACCACGTTGAGGAGCAGGTGATGTACTCATTCCAGAACCACTCAACGGTTCAGGTCCGCACCCGACGCGTACCGGGCAGTTACGGCGATGTCATCGATCACGACGCCAGCAGATGTAGAAGCTCCACCAGCGACGCCGATCGACGACGCAACCGCTGTACAAGCCAAGGCTTCGATGCCATGCAGCAGGGGGACGACGCCGCTCAAGGTCGACTCCCGCGCCGCCCGAGGACGAATGGGTGAACGCAAATGCCATGCATGGGGCAAAAGATTGGCATACTTCAAGTATAGGGCCAGGGACTTCCCGCATAGATGACAGGCATCCGGTCATCGGAATTGGTAGTGATCGCGTTCAGCGACAGCTCGGTACATGCAAGGGTGGAGCCTTCGTTAATAACAGTGAGCTTGAAGCAGGCTGTGGAAGTGATCACAGCTGCCGCTGAACTTCCTAAGTGCTGTTTTGTGAGTGGATCTGAGCGCTAGCACATTGGTGCAAGCTGTTCGTCTCGCGCTGCACTTACTACACGCGGCAATCTATGTGTCGAAGGACTCTCATTGAACAGGAAAAGGGCTCAGGAGAACATGGGTCAAGGGCCGGTTTCGGGACAATCGCCATCGAGCGGGGTAATTCCAATGGAGACGGACAGCAACCCACAGTCCGCCCGGTCGGTTGACTATGGACCGTCACAGATTTTGCTACATTCTCACTATCAAGCAAGAAGACTCGCCGCCGAACTTCTGACACTCACCTGACTCCCTAGCTCCGTGATTGCCTGACTCCCGACGCCGCCGTGGTCCTACACTGGCGGATGACACCTGCCAGTCACAGCAGTAAGCCCGGCCGTACCAGACCTGCCGACCCTGCCGGTGGGGACACAGCACACTGTTCTTGTTGCGGTCGGCGCCTCGCGGTGAAGAAGCTGCACGTGCTGGCTGGTGGCAGCGCACGTATCCGTCGTCGATGCGGGGTTTGGGTCGCGGTCCGTCTCCGATAGCACGTCGTGGTCCTGACGGCTCTGCGTTCCCTGGTGCCCTACTTGTTCGCTATGTGGAGTTCCCGGTACAGTGGGCACTGCAACGGGCAGTAGCCCCGCGAAGTTAGCCTGGCAGTCTTCCGGATGGTATGACGAGCCAGGCTCGCGCATTTAAAGCCGGCGGACCTCACCGATGAGCGGTTCCGCCTCGGTCCGCCAGGGTCCGCCTTTCTGGAAGCACCAGGCGACGGCGTCGCCGACCCATAGCAGGGGTTCCTCGCGCGGCGCATGTGTCTGTATTCCAGTCCGGTGTTCCCACGGGCTTTGAGCTCAGTGTGGATGATTCGCCGGTCTGCGGCTGCGAGGGAATCGTCCTGCTCGAGCACGAGGCGCTCGGCTTCGGCATCACACAGGTCCTTGATTAGGGCTCCCAAACAGGCGGGTCGGGCTATCTTGTCGGGCTGACCATTGACGATGTAGACGATGGTCTTCACGCCCGTCTGGGCTGCACCCTTGAGGAACGCGCGTCTCGTTGAATCTCTCTCGCTCTTGAAGTGCCGAGGAGCTTCCCTTATACCGCAGGCCCCTGATGGCTGATCGTGTCGCGGTGACGTCAGCTGGCGAGATGGCCGCGGCTGCGATGTAGTAGCTGCCTGCCTTGGACTCGTCCACGAAGACGTGGGAGCTGCGCGGCAGGTCGAAAGGCATGCATCGACCCTACCGGCGCCCTGCGTTGACCGGGCAAGGCCACCTCATGTTTCCGAGACGAATGAGAATGGACCGCCGGTCCCTTTCGGTATCCCGTAAGTCGAGCGACTAAATGCACCCCGGCCTACGAGGGGTCAGGGGCAGTTCAGCTAGCTGAGACAGAAGAGCCTTACGAGGCCTGCCCCGCTGGTGTGATGCCGCCGGAGCAGGTGGCGCCGGGTTCGCGGGTTTGCTCGCCCTGGATGTATTTGTCGAGGAAGGTGCCGAGCCGTGGATCGTCGGCGGAGTCGACCTTGAGCTGCAGGCCCCACGCGCTGGCGGCGATGGGGGTGTCGAGGCCGGGGTAGGGGCTGAGCAACACGTGGGAGCGCGTTCCGACGAGGCTGGTCAGCTGATCGATGTCTTCCTGTCCGATGTCCGGGTTGTACATGAGCCACACGGCGCCGTGCTCCATGGAGTGCACCGAGTTCTCGTCGGGAACGGGCTCGGTGTAGACGCCACAGTTGGTCCAGACCGGGCTGTGATCACCGCCCACCGGGGGCAACTGCTCGTACTCGACGGCGCTCTCGACGTGGTTGAACGTGACATCGGGATATTTTTCGATGCCTTCGATGGGCTGCGCGGCGGCTGCCTCACGCTCACGGTTCACCTGGACCTGGTTCACGATCACGAGGGTCACCGCGATGATGACGGCGAGGATCACGGCGCCGATCCCACCGAAGACCAGGGCGTTGCGCTTGCGTTCACTGGCACGCTGCTGGGCCTGAATGGCGGCCAGGCGCGCCTGACGGTCCTGGTTCTCCTGAGACCTTTTCTTGTTCAATGGAATGCCTTTCGGTATATGAATCGCCGCGGGGTAGTGGCCGCAGATCCAAACGTATGCCCTGCGGTCCTGTCGACCTTGAGTCAATGTACCGGTGGTCGAAGCTGCATCAGCTTGGACTACCTACCCTTCAACCGAACCGGGTGTCAGAGCTGAGGGAAGCCCCGTTCGTGATGACCACGGTGATGAATTCGATGATTTTTCCCGCGGATGATTTCCGAGCATCACTGCGGCCGCGATGACGGCAACGACGAGTGCATTCCTTTCCAGACCAGTCCACGGCAGGCGATGAGTGGGAAAGCATTCATTTTTCGGTTCGTGCCTGCGAGGAGAGCATGGTGCCAAGGACAAAGAGGGATACTCCGGTGGTGATGAACACGTCGGCGAGGTTGAAGGTGGGGAACCAGCCGCTGTGTAGGTAGTCCACGACTCCTTGCCCGTCGAGCCTGTCGATGAAGTTCCCGATCGCGCCTCCAAGCAGCAGGGCTGCTCCTGTCCTGGAGAGGGCGGTCAGGGATGGCGCGGAGGAAATGGTGTACCAGGTCAGGGCGGCGATGATCAGGCCGGTGGCGGCGATAACGACCCAGGGTGCCAGATCCGCGCCGAGGCTGAATGCGACACCACGGTTATAGAGGAGCTTGATGTTGAGTGGTCCGAGGTCGGTTGTCGCACCGGTGGAGAGCAGGGTTTCGGCTACAGCTTTGACCGCTAGGTCGATTACAGCCAGGGCCACCGCTATCAGAAGCAGCACCGTCCTGGAGCGTCGGGCCTGCCGGGCGTCCGCGGCCGGCGCAGCGGTTCCTGCGCTCACGCTGCCGGTTCCAGCATCGGGGCGGGCTGAGCGGCGTTGGCCGTGGTTCTACGGCTGATCCGGCCAGCCCTGACGCCGTTGGCGATGACGACGACTTCGGCCAGTTCGTGGATGAGGACGACGGCGGCCAGGCCGAGCAGACCGAACAGCGCGAGCGGAATCAACACTGCGATCAGCGCCAGGGACAACCCCACGTTCTGGAGCATGATGCGTCGGGTCCTGCGGGCGTGATCGAGGATTTGGGGAAGGTTGTTCAGGTCCTCGCCCATCAGGGCTATGTCCGCGGTTTCGATCGCGACGTCGCTTCCCATGGCGCCCATGGCGATGCCGCTGTCGGCGGTCGCCAGGGCGGGGGCGTCGTTCACGCCGTCACCGACCATGGCGGTAGGGGCACGGCCTTGGAGGGTGCGGATGATGTCGGCCTTGTCCTCGGGTCGGAGATCAGCATGGACCTCCGTGATCCCGGCGGCCTGACCCAGTGCCGTGGCGGTGATCAGGTTGTCACCGGTGAGCATGGCCGTGGTGTAACCGGAGGCGCTCAGCTGTGCGATGACTTCTGGGGCTTCGGGACGCAGCTCATCACGGACCGCGACCGCTCCGATGACCTCGCCTGCTTCTTCGATCAGGACGGCGGTCGCGCCCGCGCGCTGCATCCTTGCAACCTCAGCGGCCAGTGGGCCGGCGTCGATCCAGCCCGGCCGGCCGAGGCGGACGGTCCTGCCCTCGACCAGGCCTTCCAGGCCGGCGCCGGGGACGGCGTTCACGTCGGTGATGGCCGCCCGATCCGTGGTGGCGGCGAGGATGGCGCGGGCGAGCGGGTGCTCGCTGCGGGCCTCCAGACCCGCCGCGAGGGCCAGGACGTGTTCCTTGGTGGCCCTCCGGGTCGCAACGACATCGATCACGGCGGGCTTGTTGCGGGTGAGGGTCCCGGTCTTGTCCAACGCGATGGTGCGGATCTTGCCGAGGGTTTCCAGGGCGCCTCCGCCCTTAATAAGCACACCGATGCGGCTGGCCGCACCGACGGAAGCGACGACCGTGACGGGCACGGAGATGGCCAAGGCGCAGGGCGAGGCGGCGACCAGGACCACGAGAGCGCGTTCGAACCACAGCAATGGTTCGCCGACGATGAAGCCGAAGACGATGATCAGCGCGGCGGCAATCAGGATGCCGGGGACGAGCTTTCTGGCGATGGAGTCGGCCAGGCGCTGGCCTGGGCCTTTGCGGGACTGCTCAGCTTCCACGATATGGACGATCCTGGCCAGCGAGTTGTTCTCCGCCGTGCTGGTCACTTCAACCTCCAGCGGGCCGGTGCCGTTGATCGACCCGGCGTAGACCTCGCTGCCCGGTCCGGCTTCGACGGGTACGGACTCACCGGTCAGCGCGGATGTGTCCAGGGATGTGCGGCCGGTGACGACCCTGCCGTCGGTGGCAAGGCGCTCCCCGGGCCGGACCACCATGCGGTTGCCGGGGACAAGTTCCGCCGGGTCGACAGTGACCTCGGCGCCGCCGCGCAGGACTGTCGCCTCTGCCGGGACAAGATCTAGCAGGGCGCGCAGTCCACGGCGGGTTTTTGCCAGCGAGTACTCCTCGAGTCCCTCAGAGATCGCGTAGAAGAAGGCCAGCATGGCGGCCTCCTCGAACTGCCCAAGAGCGACAGCGCCGACGGCAGCGATTGTCATCAGGGTCCCGACCCCGATCTTGCCCTTGACCAGGCGCCGCAGGGTGGAGGGAACGAACGTCCAGGCCGCAATCAGCAACGCGGCGATCTCCAGGGGAAGCGTCAGCCACTGGGGCCCGCCGGTCAGCGACACGATCCACGCCACCAGGAGCAGGACACCGGAGACGGCGGCCGCCCGGACCTCCCGGACGTGCCAGAAACCTACGGCTTCCTCCGTTTCCTCGGACTCGCCGCTCCCGGGCTTTTCATCACTGCAGCAGGCGTCGCTCATTGTGCATCCTCCATCGTGAGGGCGGCGCCGGTGCTGCCGGTGCCGTAGTTCGGGCACAGGCTGACCGCGTTGCCGGTGGCGGCAAGCAGAACCTCTGCGTGGGCGAGCATGTCCATCAGTTCTGGGCGGGACAGCGAGTAGTACACGCTGCGACGCTCCATCCGGCCTTCCACCAGGCCGCAATCGCGCAGGCATGCCACATGGGCAGACACAGTCGACTGGGCCAGCCCTAATTCCCTGGTCAGGTCACCGACCCGGACCTCACCGCCGGCCATACGCTTCACGATGCTCAAGCGGGTCGGATCACTGAGCGAATGAAACAGTGCCACTGCAGGATTGAGCTGGCTGCACGAAGCAGCAGAAACCACACGTTGAATCGCCATTTGACGATGATAGCGCGTAAATCTGATGTCATCGTCTGATGCTGTACCGTCGAACCAAAGCGACTTGACCCCTAGGGCATGATGGGCCGGCCGCAGGGGCCGACAGCTTGCTGCTGATGGAGTAGAGCTTCACATGCTGGCCAGGGAAAGTATTGGCAGGCATGGACGGCTTCTTCGCCAAAATGGTGCAGTTTGGGCCCCGCAACACGAAGGAGGGTGCCGGAAGCCGTGTCGGCAGCTGGCTCCGGGCAGTCGCACGACAACGCAAAGGACAACTGATGCCACAACCAGTCAACGCCGAGCTCGGGCAGGTCAGCGAGCTCTTCATGCTGCTGGCTTCCATCGCCTACGTGGTGGCCCTCATCTTCTTCGTGCTGGACCTCGTGAAATCGAGCTCGACCATCGGCGCCCTCGAGTCGCGGCTCGCCGATGAAAAGGCCGTTTCCGCGCGCGCCCTTGCGGGTATCGGGGCACGGGCGACGGGTTCGACGACGTCGGGCACTACTACGTCGTCGGCGCCCGCCACGGCCGACGATTCTATGGACTACGGCTCCGGCCCACGGCGTGGACTGGCCCGTGTCGCAGTCTCATTGACCGTCCTGGCCGCGCTGATCCACGGTGCAGCCGTCATCACCCGCGCCATTGCCGCAAACCGGGTGCCCTGGGGCAACATGTACGAGTTCTGCACCACGGGTGCCTTCCTCGTCGCCGCCATCTTCCTCGTCACCCTCACGCGCAAGGACCTCCGCTTCGTCGGCTCTTTCGTGGTGGGACTCGTCGTCATCATGCTGTGCGCCGCCACGGTCGGTTTCCCCACGCCCGTCGCCCGCCTCATCCCGGCCCTGCAGAGCTACTGGCTGATCGTGCACGTGTCCATCGCCGTAGCGTCCTCGGCGCTCTTCACCATCACCTTTGCCATGTCCATCCTGCAGCTCCTCCAAACCTCGCGGGAGGCCAAGCTCCTCGCCGGCGAGGGCGACACCGCGAAATTCCTGCGCCTGGTGCCATCCGCCCTCAGCCTCGAGAACCTCTCCTACCGCCTCAACGCCCTCGCCTTCGTCGGATGGACGTTCACCCTCATGGCCGGTGCTATCTGGGCCGAACTGGCATGGGGACGCTACTGGGGTTGGGATGTCAAGGAAGTCTGGACCTTCGTGATCTGGACCGTTTACGCCGGCTACCTGCACGCCCGCGCCACGCGCGGCTGGACGGGCACACGGGCCGCCTGGCTGTCGATCGTGGGCTACCTCTGCATCGTGTTCAACTTCACCATCGTGAACATTTACTTCTCGGGACTGCACAGTTACGCAGGGGTCTAACCGGACGCCTTGCAGGGGAGTCGGTGGCGGCCCTTTATCCGGCAGCGAGAGCCCGCGACAGCCATTGCGAGGCTCTCGGTCCCACGTAGTATGCTCCTGTGCGGCTCAATTCGGCGTCGTCGCCGTCGTCGATGCCCCTCTGCACCCAACCCCTTTTTAGGCACGACTAAAAATGTTAGGGTCGGGTCATGTTCCGTCAGAGTTCCGCACCAATCCATCCTGGGCAGTCCCTCGAGGCTGCTCCTTCGCCCGAGGTGCCCCTTAGCGGAGGCAGGACGATATGGCTGCTGGGGCCCGCCCTCGTAGCGGGTGTCGCCTACCTCGATCCAGGAAACGTCGCAAGCAACATGACTGCCGGGGCGATCTACGGGTTTCTGCTGGTCTGGGTGGTCGTCCTCGGAAACGTCATGGCCTGGCTGGTGCAGTATCTTTCCGCGAAGCTCGGCATCGTCACCGGCAAGAGCCTCCCGGAAATACTGGGGGAGCGGATCAGCTCACGCTGGGCGCGACGCGGGTTCTGGTTGCAGGCCGAGCTGGTCGCCATGGCGACCGACATCGCCGAGATCCTCGGCGGGGCGATCGCCCTGAACATCCTGTTCGGCCTTCCCCTGGTGGTCGGCGGGCTGATCACCGGGGCAGTGTCCCTGGCCGTCCTGCAGCTTCACGGCCACGGCCGTGAACGGATCTTTGAACGGATCATTATCTCGATGATGTTCATCGTCGTGATCGGCTTCTCGGCGGGAGTTTTTCTCAGCCCTCCCGAACCGACCGATGTCGTAGCAGGCCTCCTGCCGGCCTTTGACGGCAGCCAGTCCGTCCTCCTGGCCGCGTCGATCCTCGGTGCGACCATCATGCCGCATGCAATCTATGCGCATTCAGCGTTGGCACGCGACCGCTTTCCACGGCGACCTCAGGCAGCGGTGCCACGGTTGCTGAGCGCCACCCGCTGGGATGTCACCATCGCCTTGACCATTGCGGGCGCGGTCAACCTCGCCATCTTGCTCCTGGCTGCCACATCCCTGCAGGGCCGGGACGACACGGGCACGCTGGAGGGCGCTCACGGGGCGATAGCCGAGGTCCTCGGCCCAGTCATCGCGACGCTCTTTGCGATCGGGTTGCTCGCGTCGGGTTTGGCATCGAGCTCCGTCGGCGCGTATGCGGGAGCCGAAATCATGCACGGCCTGCTGCGGGTAAGAATTCCTCTGGCCACGCGGCGCATCATTACCCTCATTCCGGCACTGTTGATTCTTGCCTTCGGAGTCGATCCCACGCAGGCGCTGATCCTCAGTCAGGTAGTGCTCTCCTTCGGCATCTCCTTCGCTTTGATTCCCCTGGTCTACCTCGGCACGCGCTCCGACGTGATGGGAGATCACCAGAACAGGTGGTGGACGACCCTGGTCGGCGCTGTCGTCGCAGCCCTACTGGTGACACTGAATCTGACCCTGCTTACCTGATCTTCACCGGCAGCGGATGATCCCGCCGCGAGATCGGCACCGAATGATGAACCCGGCCGTCGTCCGGACGCCTTGCAGCTCCGGACCACGGTCAAGCCGGCAGGATGCATCCCTGTAGCCTGTTGCGTGCGGCGGCAGGCTCTCATCCGCAGCCCAAGGACCGGCCAACCACTGTCCACTGGCAGTTCGCCCGAGTCCCCCGACAGCTCACGACATGGAACCTGTTTGATGATGACGACACAGCGGCAAGGAACCCTGCCCAACGCGGCGGTCGAGGACTACCTCAAGACCATTTATCAGCACACGGAGTGGCAGGACGAGCCCATCACTCCTTCGGTGTTGGCGTTGAAGCTGGCGGTCGCTCCGGCGTCGGTGACGGGCATGGTGAAGAAGCTCGCTGCTCTTGGGTTCGTTGATCATGTTCCGTATGGGCCTTTGAACCTCACAGAGGAAGGGGCCGCCCGCGCGATTGCTGTCGTGCGGCGGCATCGGCTCATCGAGACCTGGCTTGTCCGGGATCTCGGTTACGCCTGGGACGAGGTTCATGATGAAGCCGAGCTCCTCGAGCATTCCGTCTCGGACCGCCTTCTCGAGGCGATCGATGAACGTCTGGGCCATCCCACTCATGATCCTCACGGAGATCCCATCCCTGACGCCTCCGGCACGGTACCGGTGTCCGCGTTCGTCCTGCTCGAAGACCTCGGACCCGCCCGACAGGGCACCGTGCTGCGTGTTGACGACAGGAAACCGGAATTACTGCGGCTTCTGGCCGTGAACGACATCCGCCCCGGCAGCACCATCACCGTGCACGAGCGGAGCGAGGATGACCTGACCATTTCAGCCGAATCGTCCGGCACGGGTCCTGCGGTGCGTCTGAGCATCCCGGACGCGCAGCGGATCTGGGTTCAACAACCCTCGGATGCAGTCCTCCGTTGAAGAAGACTGCCATGCGTGTGCCTAGCAGTGGTCGTGGCGGCCTGTGGCTGGTTCGAGTTGCAGGGTGGAGTGCCGGATGTCGAAGTGTTCGCTGATGCAGGCGTTGAGCTCGGCGAGAATCCGTTCGGCGCGCCCGCTGGTGAACGCTTCAGTGTCGATCTGCACGTGGGCGGTTAGTGCTGGCAGGCCTGAGGTGATCGTCCAGGCATGCAGGTCATCCACCAGGACGACGCCGGGTACTTCTTCCATGTGCCGGCGCACCTCGGCGAGGTCCGTCTCCTCCGGTGTCGCCTCCAGGAGCACCAGGACTACAGCCTTGAGCAGGCTGTAGGCGCGGGGGAGAATCAGGATGCCGATGGCGATACTTGCCAGGCCGTCGGCGCGTGCGAACCCGGTGAGCCCGATGACGAGGGCCGCGACGATGACAGCGATGGATCCGAGCATGTCGCCCAGGACCTCGAGGTATGCGCCTCGGACGTTGAGGCTTTCCTTCTGCCCTCCCATGAGCAGCCGCAGGGCGAGGAAGTTCGCGATCAGCCCCAGCGCCGCCGCGATCAACATGATGGGGGCGTCGACCTCCACGGGCGCCAGGAAACGCTTCGTGCCTTCAATGAGCATCAGTACGCCGATGACACCGACGATGAGGCCGTTGACAAGGGCCGCGAGAACTTCCACCCGCTTCCACCCGAAGGTCCGTCGTTCCGTCGCCGGGCGGGCCGCAAGCCAAGTCGCGAAAATGGCGATAGCCAGGCCGAAGGAGTCACTGAGCATATGCCCGGCATCGGCCAACAGGGCCAAAGACCCGGACACGACAGCGCCCACCACCTCGATCAGCATGACCGAGAGCGTGATAGCCAGGGCAGCGACGAGTCGGCCCCGATGAGCTCCTCCCGCTGTCAGGCCATGGGAATGTCCATGCCCGCCACTCTTACCGCCACTCCCGCCAGCACCCCGGTCATCATGACCGGCATGTCCGGAATGAGCGCCATGCCCGGCGCTCATGCCGGCACCACAGGATTCGGAAGAACAGCTTCTCCTGTGCGAGGGCGCCCTGTAGACGCCGTGTCCACCGCAGTTACCAGCGGACTGTCGTCGTGGTGGCCCTGATGGGAGACGTCCTCAGTTCCCGGGGTGACGAGACGTTCACCGGCGTGCAGAAGATCATCGAGGCCGGGGTTGGCCAGCCGGTACAGGGTTGCTCGCCCGTCGGGGGTTGCTGCAACCAGCCCCGCATCTCTAAGTAGCGCCAAATGCGCCGAGACCGTCGATTGCGCCAGGCCGAGGTGCGCCGAGAGTTCGCCGACCCGGTGAGGCCCGTCGGCAAGGCAGTGGATGAGCGTCAGCCGGGAAGGCTCGGACAGTGCCCGGAAGATACGGGCTACATCCTCGTGCTGGTGCAGATCATAATTCATCGTCATGCACCGTTTATATCGTTAAGCGACGATGATAACAAGGCCGGGTGCCACATCACCCTTCCGGTGTGGTTCCGGATTGGTCGGTTACTTGCCGCAGCAGTCGATTTTTGAGCTGCTGTCGTAGACGCCGGCGTGCCAGAAGCGCGGTGAGGGCGGCCGCCCAGGCCAGACATAGGCATATCAGCGCGGCGTAGAAGAGGCCGGAGGCGGGAGGCTCTGCAGAGTCTGTGCCGCTGAAGAGCAGCGGCCCGAAGTAGGCCAGGAGCAGGACAGCGCTGGCGAACGCGGCGACGGCTGCTAAGAGCATGAGTGGTTGTCGGCGGGACCGCGTGCCATTGGTCGCTAATCCGACGGGCAGCAGAAGCAGCCCGGTGAAGGTGAGCACCGGACCGATCGCTAGGAACTGTGAGGACAATGCGCCCGCGAGCATGAGCAGCAGCGCGATGGCCACGATTCTGCGGTGTACCAGGGGCAGCCTGATTGCTCCCGGCCCGGCGGTGAGCAGTGCCTGGGCCAGATGTGCGGTGATCTGCCGCTGGCTGGGGATCGGGTGCGGCGGAACGGATGAGCTGCGGACAGGCGAGCTCGTCCCACCAGTCGGGCTGACGGTGGCCGGGGTGGTGTAATCAGGCGCATCTGGGGGATCAGCCGGAACGATCGTGTTATCGATGAGCAGCGCCGGCAGGTGCTCGGGTACAAGCCGGGATGGAGCTTTCCGGGCGCCTGTTCGTACAAGGGTGATATTGGCATAGGGGGCGAGGTTCGCCAGGGATCGTTCGGTCCGTTGCCGGAGTTCAACCATCTCAGGGTCGGTCTGGGTGAAGAGTAGTTCGATGTTCACGGGGCGAATGACCTTTAGGCAGTGATACGGGTGGGGAAGTGCTGGGCACCGATAGTCCGGGCGCATGTGCTCCGAAAGCTGTCCCAGTCAGAGAAGCCTGCTCCCCGTGTTTTCACCCGGTCATGTATGGGCGAAGTAGGCGGTGAACCAGGGGAGCAGGCACCAGTGATCGGAGGAGCGGACGTTCTACTGTTTGTTCAGGAGGCGACGTGTGATGAGCGCCAGAACGACTGCGAGGATGACGCCGCCGATGGCTAAGTAGATGACGAAATCCGGTAGCCCGGTGGAGCTGGCAGGGTCACTGGCCGGGGGTGGCGCGGACGCGGCTTCTTCGGTTTCTGTGCTCGGGGTGCTTGGCTGTCCCGTTGGAGAATCGGCACTGCCTACGGACCCTGTTTGGGCGGTAGTGCTCGTGAAGGAGTAGGTCCCTTCGATGGGGTGGTCGTCGGAGGAGACTACCCGCCATTGCGCTGTGTAGGTACCGGCCGGGGCACCTGATTTCAGGGCCTGAATTGCCGTGTTGTTGACCACTCGGGTGGAGCCTTCTGACCAGATAGTGCCCGTGCTGTCAGAGACGATGATGTCCGCTCCGATACCGGAGGGCGGGTTGGTGAAGGTGAGAACGACTTCAGCGGGAGCCACGTCAACGGTCGCGTCGGCTGCGGGGGAACTGTCGGCGAGCTCATCGTGTGCGGTCGCCGTACCGACCGGCCCCAGCAGCAACAGGGCAGAGGCCACAATCAGGGCTGCTATCTGTGCGAAAAGCCTCCGTAAACGCTGAGATGTGGAGTGGAACTCAGAGGTGAAGCGGGACCTCGAGGTCAAGGCGGAGACAAAGGGGAAAGGGGTGGTGCGTGCCTGTGCTGTCATAACTGTTCCTTTCAGGCGACACCAGGGTGGGGTGATGTGGGAGCGGCACCCCACCTTGGTGGTTCGCGTCGTTAGTTCTGGCGCTGACCGCGGGTACGGGCCAGTGCCAGCGCGCCAACCAGGAGCCCCAGAACACCGGCGCCCAGACCAATCCAGCCGAGCACAGTACCCGAGGTGTCGGTCGTGGTGGAGGCCTGTTCGGTGTCGACCTCGCTGGTGCCCGCTACAGCTTCGTCGGTCGCTTCGGTGCTGGCCGCTCCGTGGGAGTCCGTGCCGTCGGACGAGGTCGTGACGAAAGAGGGAGCCGGGTTTTCTGGTTCCTTCTCGCCCTCGATGGCCGGTTCGTCCCAAGCACGGACGGTCCCATCCGCGTAGGACTGCGTGACGGGAAGTTCTACCGTGGTGCCGGCCTCCGGCAGTGTCCCCACAGAGAGCGAGAACGTCTGGTACTGCTGGGCGTTGAGCTGGTGCTCCTCGTCGTTGGCCGTCCAGATTACGGTCAGCGGCGCCTCGGTCAGCGTCGCCCCGTCGACTTCGACCGGTTCGGGCAGGTCGCCCCGAACCACTTCGGAGGTCCATCCCTCGACGGGCTTCACCCTCACGGAAGTGAAGGGCGTGTCGGTGGGAAGTGCGACCTCGATCTTGTTCGTGGTGGTGTCGGTCGATTCACTGGGGACGCTGAACGTCAACTGGGAGTAACCGCCTTCCGTGGTCGAGGCAGGGTCGACGCTTACATGGGCGGAAGCGGCGCTGGCACCGGCGAGCAGCAGGCCCGACGTGGCAGCGAAGGCGGCGATACCGCGTACAGTCCGGCGGGCAGTGCGGGCAGGAGCGGCGCCGTCGGATGACGGGCCGACGGGCAGGGAAGTGGTGTGTGCAGCAAGCATTTGGGTGTGCCTTTCGTGGGCCTCTGCGACAGGTAGGCCGCGGGCGCTAAGCAGTGATGGTCTAAAGAGGTCGCGCAGGCGTCCGACCAATCACATGCGGTACGAAGGATCAGCTGAGCGCCATTGTCGGGAGCATGGGTTCCGGAGGTCCTCGTCGCACATCGGCAGGCACATTGCGTCGGGCAGGGGGAGCGACGGTTCGTTCGGCGTATTCGGGCAGCTGTAGCCGGCCAGTCACCGGTATCGGTGAGGGCAATCCGATCAGGGGGCGCAGCCAGGCAAGGAGTGACCAGAAAGCGTCCTCACCGCGGGAGAGGATCCACACCATCACCATGACGGCCAGCAGGTGTCCGATCACCATGATCGGTGCCGCGCCACTGTCGACCAGGTGCGGGACAAGATGCTCGGATACGGACCCGATGGGAGCACACTGCATTCCGACCGCCGGGTGATTCGCCCCCGCACCATGCATACCCTGAGGTGTGCAGACTGCAGGACTGGAGAGCATCTCGAAAATATGGTGCAGAAGGACTTGGCCGCCTACGAGCAGGCCGCTCAGGACGGGAAGAGAGAGCCGTCGTCCGGCCAGGAAAGCAATTGGCATCAGGGCGAGCATTGCCAGCCCGACGAGCAGGGGCCACGTCGGGAGGGAGCTTCCAGCCATTACATGCGCGCCGAGCGCAAGGGACATCATGCAGGACGTCACGATGATCGACCGGATGAGGCGCACTGGAGCCGTAACCTGCATGCCGCCGTCCTTTCCCGTCACCATCACCCGTTCTTGCCCTGCTGACCTTACCGCCACCGCCTTGACGGGCCGATGCAGTCTCTTCGTGCCGGAACGCACTGCGGACCGCCCGCACGACGGCGCATCCACAGCCAGCCCCGTCCGGCCATGTACCCCGGCATGAAGGCGCACCGATGCGCCTATGCACCGGGGCGACCTGCCTGCCCGACCCACGCCATTCCCCATCCTTCATCAATACACAGGACAGTGTATTATCAGGGTGTGAAGACCTTACTGCAGCCAGCCGTGCTCGCGAAGTTCGGGTACGCCCTGTCGGATCCGACCAGGGCGCAGGTTCTCCTGACCCTGAGGGAGGGGCCGGCGTACCCCAGTGACCTGGCCGAGTTGGCCGGAGTGAGCAGGCAGAGCCTGTCGAATCACCTGACCTGCCTGCGGGGCTGTGGGCTGGTTGTCGCTGTTCCTGAAGGTCGTCGGGTCCGGTACGAGCTGGCCGATCAGAAGCTAGGTGTGGCGTTGAATGCTCTTTTGGACGTCGTCGCCGTGGCGGATGTCGAATGCTGCTGCACCACCACAGCGAATCACGTCGATGGGAAGGTTTGCTGCTGATGAGGACCCACACGTCAGCAGCGTCCGTGCAGTCAGCACCTTCAGCCCCCTCCGTGGAGCGGCGTGCGATCCTGTCCCGGCGAATCCGGCTTTTCGTGGCAGCGACGATTACCTACAACGTGATCGAAGCGGTCATCGCGATCAGTGCCGGCACGATCGCGTCCTCGAGCGCATTGATCGGCTTCGGACTGGACTCGATCGTCGAGGTCCTCTCCGCCGCGGCCGTCGCCTGGCAGTTCGCCGGTCGCGACCCGGAAGCCCGTGAGAAGACCGCATTGCGCCTGATCGCGTTCTCGTTCTTCGGCCTTGCAGCGTTCGTGACCTTCGACGCCGTCCGCACCCTGCTCGGCGCGTCCGAGCCCCAGCACTCGCTGGTGGGCATCGTCCTCGCCGCCGTAAGCCTGGCGGTCATGCCGTTCCTGTCCTGGGCCCAGCGCCGGGCCGGACGGGAGCTAGGGTCGCGTTCCGCTGTTGCGGACTCCAAGCAGACACTGCTGTGCACGTACCTGTCGGCGGTTTTGCTGGTGGGCTTGCTGCTGAACAGCATGCTCGGCTGGTCCTGGGCTGACCCGATCGCAGCCCTGGTCATCGCCGCCGTCGCGATCAAGGAAGGCCGTGAGGCATGGAAGGGTGACTCCTGCTGCGCCCCGACCTTTGGAAACCTCGACGTCGATGGAAGCGTTGACACCGGTGAGAGCACGCCTGCCGGCGGTGCGGACTCGTGCTGCAGCCCCGGCACGCCGACACGTTCAACCGCTGCTATAACGTCAACCGCTTCGGTGATAAGCACTCCTGCGGGAAGTACGCCCTTGACGTTGACGGCCCAATCAACAGGACCGGGTGGTGCAGCAAGCACCACAGCAGGTCCGGTAGCAGACGCGACATCGACGCCCGCCAAGGCGTCCTGTGCCTGCTGCACGCACGACTAGAACACCGAAGTAAGCCCCGACCTACCCCAGCTCCACCTGATTGACCAGTAGTTCCCTGCACTGGGCGGGGAACGAGCACGACGACGCAGTTCCATGACGAGGAGACACCACCGTGCCGACCCCCGCCCCCGCTCCAACCACGACCCCTGACGCGAAGAAGGGCCTGAGCCTGCAGAACCGGGTCATGGTCGGCCTGCTCGCCGCTGTCGCTCTCGTCATCGGCTTGGTGATCCTTTTCAACACTCTTGGCGAGGATGAGGGCCAGGCCGCCGGCGCGACCACCACGGCCGAGGTCGTTCGTGAGGACAGCCACCGCCTGTCCCAGGCACCGGACGAGAAGGCGGTGCTGGTGGAGTTCCTCGACTTCGAATGCGAAGCGTGTCTCGCCGCGTATCCGGTCGTGGAGGACCTCTCCGAGGAATACGGGGAGAACCTGACCGTCGTCTCCCGGTACTTCCCGCTGCCCGGGCACCGGAACTCAGAAACCGCGGCCGCCGCGGTTGAGGCCGCAGCGCAGCAGGGCAAGTTCAAGGACATGCACGCACGCATGTATGAGACGCAGACCGAGTGGGGCGAGGCCGATGAGGACCGGTCACCGGTATTCAGGGGTTACGCCGAAGACCTCGGCCTGGACATGGCAGCCTACGACGCGGCGATCGCCGACCCGGCAACAATGGAGCGGGTCAACGTCGATAAGGCGGACGGCATGGCCCTGAACGTCGAGGGTACCCCTACCTTCTTCCTCGATGGCGAGAAAATCCAGCCGTCCACGCTTGAGGAATTCCGCAGTCTCATCGAAACCGCCATCGCGGACTGATCACGACTTCCTGCGAAAGACCACCCACCATGTCGCACCCGACCACAAACGATGTTTCCTCGATTCAGGAACCCGCCCAGGACGACGTGGCCCCGATGCCCGGGTTCGCACGCAGGATCCCCTTCGGCGTCATGCTCGTGGTCACCGGTGTCATCGGATGGGTTGCCGCGGGGATCCTGATCCTCGAAAAGCTCGAGCTGTACCGGAACCCGGACCACGTCACCAGCTGCGACATCAACCCGTGGGTGTCCTGCGGTCAGGTCATGGAAACCTGGCAGTCCGAACTCTTCGGCTTCCCCAACCCCTTCATCGGTCTCGTTGGGTTCACGATCATCATCACCACCGGCATGGTCCTGCTAGCCCGCGCCCAGTTCAACCGCTGGTATTGGGCCGGCCTGCAGGCAGGTGTCACCCTTGGAGCCGTGTTCGCGACCTGGTTGTGGAGCCAGGCCCTGTTCGACATCTACATCCTCTGCCTCTACTGCATGATCGTCTGGGCTGCGATGATTCCCCTGTTCATCCTCACCACGGTCCGCAACATGGTCCACGGCGTCATCCCCGCACCTGCTGGCCTCACCCGGTGGCTCGCAGCATGGGTCGGACCGATCATCGTCCTCATTTACATCGCCGTCGCAGCCTCCGTGTTCTTCCGCTTCCTTCACGTCTTCACCTAAGGCTCCTGTAACCGTCCCGACGTCTTTCCGGGACCCTCCTAACCCTTGTGTTCGATGGAATTGAGGCTGATCGTGTCAGTGCACACCGCGTCGCTCGTAGCCTTAGGTCTGTACATGGTCGGGGTCATCACCACCTTCGGCGTCAGGTCCTGGATCCACCGGCGCAAAACCGGCTCCACCGGCTTCCACGGCATTAGCGGGAAACCCGGGTCCGTCGAGTGGTGGGGCGGTGTTCTCTTCGTCGCAGCAATGGTGCTTGGCACTGCCGGTCCCGCACTGGCTCTCGCCGGCGTCGTCATCCCGCCCCGACTGCCCGGCCTCGCCTGGGTCGGGCTCATCACCGCCATCATCGGTTTCCTGGGCACACTGGCCGCGCAAAGCGGCATGGGCGCTTCCTGGCGCATCGGCGTCGACGCCACCGAACGCACCGACCTTGTCACGACCGGCTTGTTCGCCGTGGTCCGCAATCCCATTTTCTCTGCGATGCTCATGGCCATGACTGGAATCGTGCTCATGGTGCCCACACCAGTCAGCGCAGCGGCCCTGGCCTGCCTGTTCGTTGCCGTGGAGATACAGGTCCGATTCGTCGAAGAGCCCTACCTGAACCGCACCCACCGGCGCTCCTAAGTCGACTACACCGCGAAGGTTGGCCGCTTCCTGCCAGGCATCGGCCGTTCACAGGCAACAGCCACCGCGCGGCACTAACCACTCTTCGACGCACCAGGTACAAGGGCTGCTGGGGGGGGCATCGTGCCACCGACCTCTCGAGGTCTCGGCAGGCACGTCCCGCGCCCATTGAAAAGGAACAGGGACCGGGCGGCGGCGTTCTACTTACCAATGCCACTTCTTCGAAGTCGACGGACCGATGCCGGTGCTGGGGTCTCACTCCGTCGCCCATGATGGTCCTTCTCTAGCGGTGTCGTGGTGGGTCCAATTACTGGTGCCTCATATACACATGCAAACGAGCGCCAAATGATACTTGTTCCGACCCTGAAACGACCAGGTGCGCACACAGGTGTTCCTTGATAGCGGAGTAGTTGGCAGCGCCATCAAGGCCTGCTTCCGTTTCGCCGATAACCGCGATTATGTCAACTTGAACCCGGCGAATCGCGTCTGGTGCGAACTCGACGGACTGTGATACCTCTCCCCTGCAGGTGGTTCGCGAGGCCCGGGATGTCGTTGGTTGGTGA